>DASXOU010001035.1:0-2735 GCA_036494045.1 Polyangia bacterium
GATGGACCCAGTCGCCGCACCACAGCTGCACGTCGCCGCGATCGTCGAAGCTCCACAGATCGTGCCCGAGCCGGCGCAGCTCCTCGATGATCCGAGAGGCCTCCTGCACCGGATTGGCGGCGCCGCGCAGCCTGCGCGTCAGCTCGTCCTCGAGCTCGCGCACCACGCTCGCCCGATCCGCCGCCGCCATCAGCGCCTCGTACGAGAACCGCGCCTCGATCACGAGCAGCTCTACTTCCAGCTGACGCGAAAGCGCGCGTGCGTCATGGTCGCGCCGCCGTCGAGCGTCTCGACGCCGATCTGCTTCATCCCCGTCGCTTCCATGATCCCGAGCAGCACGCCGCGCTGATAGGCCCAGAACTCCGCCGACACCAGCGCCGGCGGCAGCCCCTCGTAATGGACCATGCACGACCCCGGCCCATCGGCCTCCGCCCACGCGCGCCCCTGATTGCGCGCGTATTGCGCCCACAGCTTGGCGCCGCGCTCGATCACGAACTGCGGCGACAAGAAGCGAATGAACATCCTATAGATCGTCCGCAGGTCGGCGATGATCGCCTGCCGTCCCCACTCCTCGAACTTGCGCTCGTCGCCGCCGAACGCCTCGGCGCGCACCGCGCGCGACAGCTCCGGAAAGTGGTGCGCCGAAATCCACGCCACCGGCAAGGGCGGCCGCCGCACCAGCTCGGCAGTCTCGGGCGGCAGCGCCGCGATCACGCGCTCGATGCTTTCGACCGGCACCATCTTGCGCAGGATCGAGACCGCGCTGGCGAATCCGCTGCCCTTGCTCTCGGGCTCCCCCACGCCCCAATTGTAGCATCGAAACTACCGTCGCGCGATGAGACCGCGCTGGGCGAGCTTGCGCGCCAGCGCGGCAAACGCGCCCTTACGCCCGATCTGCAACACGTGCCCGCCGGCGAAGCGCACCAGCTCGCAGCCAAAGTGCGCCGCCAGCCGCTCGGCGTGCTCCGGCGGCGCGATCCGATCGCCCTCGGCCGCGACCACCAGCGCCGCCTCGGGCGCGATCTTCGGCGCGCGCAGAAGCGGCGTGTGGATCGCCATGGCGTCCTTGACCATCTCGAGCGTGATGCCCTCGCGCTCGGCGCGCAGCCGCTCGGGGCGTCCGTCGCCGTGATGCCAATAGAGATCGGGAAAGCTGGCCACCGGAATCATCGGGCAGGCGACGTCGAGCTTCTCCACCGTCGCATACAGCGCCGTCGTGTAGCCGCCGAGGCTCATCCCCGCCATCGCCAGCTTGGTCGGCGCAAGGTGCGCCACCAGCGCGCGCAGATCGTGGATCGCCTGCGCAAAGCCTTCGTTCGAGCGCGCCGGATTCGCCGACGGCCACGGCGGCGTGCGTCCGGCGCCGCGCAGCGCGTGAAACGGCAGCGTGAAGAGCACTACGTCGAGTCCGAGCCCATAGAGCCAGCGCACCGGAAACGCGCGCTCCTCGACGAAGAACGCGCCGCCGCGATAGCCGTGCAAGAGCACGATCGTTTCGCGCGGCGCATCGCCGTGCCGAAACACGCGCGCGCACGCCCGCCGATTCTTCTCGTACGCGAGATACTGCGCGCGCATCTCCGGCAACGCCGGCTCGTACGTCGACGGCCACGCCAGATCGACGATCGCGCCGCCGCCCGGCAATTTCCCGCGCCGCTCCGCGGAAGGTGTGGCCGCCGGCGGCGCCGCGAAGAGCGCCTCGCCGTGCCGCCGATAGAACGCGGTCACCTCGATGAGCGCTGCACGCCGATCCTGCACCGGCGTCGGCACCTTGCGGTCGAACCCGAGCCGCATGGCGCCGAGGATGGCGGCGTCGACCAGCCCACCGATCCCCGTCGCCAGACTGCGGCGCCGGCTGCTCACTTCTTGCGCGCGTCCATCGGCACGTAACGCCGCTCGCCCGCGCCCGTGTAGATCTGCCGCGGCCGCGCGATCTTCTGCTCCGGATCGCGCGTCATCTCTTCCCACTGCGCCAGCCAGCCCGCCGTGCGCGGGATGGCGAACAGCACCGGGAACATGTCGAGCGGGAATCCGATCGCCTGATAGATGAGCCCCGAGTAGAAGTCGACGTTCGGGTAGAGCTTGCGCTTGATGAAGTACTCGTCCTGCAGCGCGATGCGCTCGAGCTCGAGCGCGATGGCGAGCAGCGGCGAGCGCCCGGTCACCTCGAACACGTCGTCGGCCAGCTTCTTGATGACACGCGCGCGCGGATCGTAGTTCTTGTAGACGCGGTGTCCGAAGCCCATCAGGCGCGACTCGCCGTGGCCCTCCTTCACCTGCTTGATGAACGCCGGCACGTTCTTGGCGTCGCCGATGTGCATCAGCATGCGCAAGACCGCCTCGTTGGCGCCGCCGTGCAGCGGCCCGTAGAGTGCTGCCGCCGCCGCCGCCACCGCCGAGTACGGATCGACCTGCGACGAGCCGACCGTGCGCACCGCCGAGGTCGAGCAGTTCTGCTCGTGATCCGCGTGCAGGATGAAGAGCACGTCGAGCGCGCGCTCGATCACCGGGTTCGGCTCGAAGCGCACCTCGGCCATGCGCTTCATCATCGACAGGAGGTTCGCCGGATACGACAGCGTGTTGTCGGGATAGACGAGCGGATAGCCGAGCGCGTGGCGATACGACCAGGCCGCGATCGTCGGCACCTTGGCCATCAGGCGCACGATCTGCTGCCGGCGGAACTTCTCGTCGCCGTTCTTGACCCCGTCGATGAAGTCGGGGATGTTCTCCTTGGTCTC
>DASXOU010001036.1:0-8831 GCA_036494045.1 Polyangia bacterium
AAGTCCGACGGCTTCTTCGCGGTCGCGCGCGTCGACTACGTCTGCAAGCGCACCGCCGCCGCCGTCACCATCGGCTACGATCTCTTCTTCGACCTCGATCCGATGCACCAGGGCCTGGCGCGCGTCGAGCTCCCCGGTCAGCCCGAGCGGCAGCACGTCTTCCGCAGCGGCGCGCGCACGCTGCGCCTCGATCGGCCGATCACGCTCCTCGACAACTTGCGCGACTACTGCCTGCTCGGCATGGAGCACATCTTCACCGGCTACGATCACCTGGCGTTTCTCTTCGGTCTGCTCCTCGTCGCCGCCGCGCGCGGGTCGGTGTCGGCGCGGCTGCGCTACATCCTCGGCGTCGTCACCGCCTTCACCGTCGCGCACTCGGTCACGCTCATCGCCGCCGGGCTCGGTTGGGTGCGGCTGCCGTCGCGCTTCGTGGAGTCGGCGATCGCGCTGTCGATCGCCTACGTCGCCGTCGAGAACCTGGCGGTGCGCGATCCGAAGCATCGCTGGCTGCTCACCTTCTTCTTCGGGCTCGTGCACGGCTTCGGCTTCGCATCGGTGCTGGCCGAGATCGGCCTGCCGCCGTCGGGCGTGATCCCGTCGCTGGTCAGCTTCAACGTCGGCGTCGAGCTCGGGCAGCTCACCTGCGTGTGCGCGGTGGCGCCGATCCTTCTGTGGCTGGTGCCGCGCTTCAACCTCGCCAATCGCGTGCGCACCTTCGGCAGCATCGCGCTCGTGATCATGTCGAGCTACTGGTTCTTCGAGCGCGTGCTCGGTAGGGTGTGGCTGCACGGCTGGCTCGGCTGAAGGAGGACGACGATGGCGACGACTTTCGATCGGGTGGCGCCGGTGCTGCCGGTGCGCAACGTCCGCGCGGCGCTCGAGCACTACCGGCGCCTCGGCTTCGACGCCAAGGCCTACGCGGAGAACGCCGGCGACGACGCCGTCTATGGCTTTGTCCAGCGCGACGGCATCGAGCTGCACCTGACGCACACGCCCGCGCTGCGCGTCGACGCGAACACCTCGGCCGTCTACGTCTACGTCGGCGACGCCGACGCGCTCTACGCCGAGTGGCAGGCCGCGGGCGCCGGCGGCCGCTTCCACGGCGCGCCCGCGGACACGCCCTATCGGCTACGCGAGTTCGCGTACGTCGATCCCGACGGCAACCTGTTGCGAATTGGCTCGGAGATGAAGGGCTAGAACTTCGGCTGCAGGAGCTTCATGTCGTCGCCGCCTTCGTCCTTGCTCTTGCTGGACGACTTGTCCTTACCGGCGGGCTTGTCCTTGCCGGCGGCGACCTTGTCTCCACCGCCGTCGCCCTTGTCCTTCGACGCCGACGACGAGTGATGATGGTGCTTGTCCTTGTTCGGCGTGTCGACCGCCGGCGTGGCGCTGCCGCCCGACGGCTGCGTGTTCACCACCTGCTGCACCGGCGGCGGCGCCGCCACCGCGACCTTCTCGAGCGGCACCAGCACGGCGTAGCTCTTGTCGGTCGAGATGCTGCGCGTCTCCGACTTGTAGCCGTCCATCTTGACGAGCACGTCGAACGACTCGGCGCCCTTTTTGATCTTGAGCTCCCACGGCGTCGTGCCCGACTGATCGTTGTCGCCGCGCGTGACCTTGGCGCCGAGCGGATCGCTCTTCACCGTCACCGAGACGAACTCGTCCTTCTGCATCGCCGCCGGCGGCATCGAGCCCGACGTGGTGTCTTTCTTGCCCATCGATACGATGCCGATCACCGCGCCGATGGCGACCACGCCGCCGATGGCGGCGAACAGCGGCGCCTTCGACTTGCGCGGGATGTCGCCGTTCATCGTCTCCGACGCGGCGCCCGACAGCGTCGTCGGCGTCGGACCAGTCTGCGTCGTCGGCCCCTTGCGCTGGCCCGTGTTCGGCCGCGCGCCCTGCCCCGTCGGCGTGCGCGCGCTGCCGTCGGGCAGCATCATGGTGCCGCCCGAATGCGACGTCGACGCCGACGGCGCCGGCAGCCCCTGATAGGTCTGATAGTGCGCGTCGGGATCGTCGACGGCCGCCTGGAACTCGGCCATCGTCTGGAAGCGGCGGTTGCGATCCTTCTCGATCGCGTGCATCACGATCGCTTCGAGCTGCGGCGTGATGTCCGGGTTGATCGTCGACGGCGGCTCCGGCTGCTTGGTCAGATGCGCGACCAGGATCTCGCCGAAGCCTTCGCCGGGGAACGGCACGCGCCCGGTCAGAAGCTCGTACATCATGATGCCGAGCGAGTAGACGTCCGAGCGCAGATCGATGAGCCCCTTGCCCTCGCACTGCTCCGGGCTCATGTACGCCGGCGTGCCGATGACGAGGCCGGTGCGCGTCTTGTGCGACTGACCGCCGTCGCCGGTGAGCTTGGCGATGCCGAAGTCGAGCAGCTTGACGAAGTTCTTGTCGCCGCCGCGCGGACAGAGATAGAGGTTCTCGGGCTTCAAGTCGCGATGGACGATGCCCTTGGCGTGCGACGCCGCCAGCGCCGAGCACGACTGCTGAATGACGTGGATCGTCTCTTTGAAGGTGAGGCCGGTGCGACGGAGCCGCGCGGCGAGCGATTCGCCGTCGAGGAACTCCATGATGAAGTAGACGATGTCGCGGCCAAAATCGTCCTTCATCTTGCCGAAGTCGACGATGTCCACGATGTTCTGATGGCCGATGTCGTTCACCGCCTTCGCTTCGTTGAAGAAGCGCGAGACGATGTCCTCCTTCGACGCGAGCTCCTCGAGCAAGACCTTGACGGCGACGCGCTTGCCGATGAGCGGGTGCTCGCCGAGATAGACGGTGCCCATGCCGCCTTCGCCGAGCTTGGCCTTGATCTGGTAGTTTCCGATGCTCTTGCCGATCAGTGACATCCCCACACCCGCTTTTATATTTCGAGCGCCTTAGTGTAACACGACCCGCTAGTGAAAGTCCGGCTGAATGATGCCGTCCGGATCCGCCGTCGGCGCTTTGGGCGACTTCGGCGGCGGCTTCGGTCCGTCCGCGTGGTGCGTGTGATGCGCGGGCTTTGGCGGGCTCGCAACGTTCGACACCGGGGCCGATGTCGGTCTTGGCGGCGCAACCGGCCTCGGCGCTGCAACTTCCTCGATCTTCGGTTGCACGTTCGGCAGCTTGGACAGCGCCACCATCATCCGCATCGAGCCATCGCTGGCGATCGTACGCGTCTCCGGCTTGTAGCCTTCCACGCGCAGCTGGATGTCGAACGGCGGATCGCCACGGTGCAGCTTGAAGCTGATCGGTGTCGGCTGCGTCTCCGCCTCCGACTTGTCGGCGCGATAGACCTTGGCGCCGAGCGGGTCGCTCGTCACCGTCACGGTCACTTCGTCGCTCGTTGACGGCGACGGCGCCGGGCTCGGCGGCGGCGAGCTCGTCGCCATCGCGTCATTGCCCGCCGATTTTTTCGACAGCCCGACCCATCCGCCGATGGCGGCGAGCGCGACCACGCCGGCGACGGCGGCGGTCACCGCAATCAGGGGCGCGCGGCTGCGGCTGCGCGGACGGCGCGTCGGCGGCAGCGTCACCTCGGCGGCCGCGCCCTCGAGCGTGGTCGGCCGCGGCGCGCCAGCGAGCGACGCCGGCGGCGCGTCGTCGAGCGCGAGCGTGCGCCCCTTCGACTTGGCCGGGCGCACGGCGTCCATCGCCTGCATCGTCGGCGCCGCCGATCCCGCCTTGGCCGCGTACGCCGGCAGCCCGCTCCACGCGGCCGCGTGCGCCTCCGGATTTTCGACGGCGGCAAGGAACTCGTCCATGTTCTGGAAGCGCCGGTTGCGATCCTTCTCGATCGCGTGCAAGACGATGCTCTCGATCGCCGGCGGCAGGTTCGGATTCACCGTCGACGGCTTGGGCGGCTCCTTGGTCAGATGCGCGACCAGCACCTCGCCGAAGCCGTCGCCGGGAAACGGCACCGCGCCGGTGAGCAGCTCGTACATCATGATGCCGAGCGAATAGACGTCGGAGCGGTGATCGATGAGCCCCTTGCCCTCGCACTGCTCGGGGCTCATGTACGTCGGCGTTCCGATGACGAGGCCGGTGCGCGTCTTGTGCGAGTTGGTGCCGCCGTCGCCGGTCAGCTTGGCGATGCCGAAGTCGAGGATCTTGACGAAGTTCTTGTCGGCCCCGCGCGGCACGAGAAAAATATTCTCGGGCTTGAGATCGCGGTGGACGATGCCCTTTTTGTGCGACGCCGCCAGCGCCGAGCAGCACTGCCCGATGATGTGCAGCGTGTCCTTGAACGGCAGGCCGGCGCGCCGGATGCGCGACGAGAGCGCCTCACCGTCGAGGAACTCCATGATGAAGTAGACGACGTCTTCGCCGCGGTCGCCCTGGATCTTGCCGAAGTCGACGACGTCGACGATGTTGAGGTGTCCGATGTCGTTGACCGCTTTGGCCTCGTTGAAGAAGCGCGAGACCACTTCCTGCTTGGCGACGAGCTCTTCGAGCAGCACCTTGATGGCGACGCGCTTGCCGATGAGCGGATGCTCACCGAGGTAGACGGTGCCCATGCCGCCTTCGCCGATCTTGGCCTTGATCTCGTAATTTCCGATACGTCGGCCGATCAGGGACATTTGGGGCTAAAGGTTAGGCCCACCCATAGAGATCGGTCAAGTGACGGCGCTCACGGCAAGTCGAGAGTCGCCGTCCCGGTCGCAGAAGCGGTGCCAAGGAACCGATTTGATTGAGCAACTGCGTCGGGGACGTCGAAGACGACGAAGTGGCCGTCGTCTCCCGGCGGAGCCGTATATTCGAGCAGCACTCCGGTGGCCTGCCCACCAGCAACGTTGTTGGTGATCGGCGCCGTTCCCCACTGCGTCGTCGTGTACGCGAGCCCGTCGATCGTTTGCAGCATTGGTCCGGCTGGCTGCACGCCCATCGCCAGGCCGAGCGTCTCGATGTTCGGAATCGGGCAGTAGTGATCGACGATGCCGAGCGACTGATAGATGCTCTTCGGCGCCTGGCCCGCGGGCGGCTCGCGGAAGAGCAGGCGGCCGTAGTTCTCCGGATCGCTGTCCTCGAAGTAGCCCTGGATGAGGCTGAGCAGCGGATGAAACTGATCGGCGGGATCGTGCAAGAGCGCCTGCACGACCTGCGGGATATTGACCGGCTCGGTCTTGTTGAGGAGCGAAGCGATGAGCCCGCCGCCGGCGCCGGAGAGGATCGCCGCTTTGACCTCGGGCTCGGCGGCGAGGAAGAGCGGGCCGGTGAGGCCGCCCTGCGAGTGGCCCTTGAAGTAGATGCGGTTGACGTCGAACTTGATCGGATTTCCCGTCGACGGCGCGGCGGGGATGTCGACGACGTGGATGAGGCGCACCACGCTGAAGGCATCGAGCGCGCCCTGCTTCACGTTGTCGTGCGCGGCGGGCAGGTTCAAGAAGTTGAAGAACGCGGTGTCGACGTCGGTGCCGGCGGGAGCGCGCGTGCCGTGGAGGACCTGGTCGGTGCCGATCATGGCCATCTGCGCGATGACGTTGCCGCTCGCATCGGTCACGTGCGCGGCTACGGGGCCCGAGTTGTCGTCGATGAAGCTCTTGTAGTCGCCGCCGGTGCCGTGCTGGTAGATGACGACGGGCCAGCCGTCGGCGGGCATGGTGCCCTTCGGAATGGTGAAGGCGATGCGCAGCGCCGATTCGGTGCGCTGCACGACCGGCGGGTTGGAGATGACGCCGCCCGTCGAGGTGTACGGCGGATCGCCCGATTGGAAGTTGGGGCCGTCGTAGGTGCCTTCGTAGATGTCGGCGACGCCGCTTTGATCGGCGCCGTCGTACGTGAGCGGCGACAGCGTCGGCACCGGCGCCTGCGCGTACACGGCGGCGCGCAGGTCGGCCATGATCTGCGTCGTGATGCCGGACGCGAAGTAGGTGCCGCCGACGACGTGCTTGGCGACGTCGGGGTTGGCGGCGAGCCAGTTGCGCAGCGGCATGTAGATCGTCTGCGCGCGCGCGACGGCGGCGTCCGACGAGCCGCTGCCGCTGATCGTCGCGGTGAAGTCGGCGGCGGCGGCGACCGGCTTGCCGTCGGCGCCCTCGAGCGCGTCGGTGACGAGGACGGCGATGTCGTCGCCTTCGTGGAACGGGAAGCCCGGCACCGGCAGCGCCGCGATCCAGTTGGGGCCGATGAAGTCGTAGTTGATGGCGGTGAAGCGCGTGGTCAGCGGCATCTTTACGCCCGTCGTCAGATCGACAGCAAAGACGCTGGCGCCGTCGGCGAGCGAGGCGGCGGCATCGGCCGGCAGCGTCTTGGGATCGACCGGCCCGTCGAGGCGAAAGAAGATGCCGGTGTTCTGGAAACGCGCCGGGCTCTGATCGATCGTGGCGATGTAGTCGTCGATCTGCCCGCCGACGCGCGGATAGCGCGTGAGATCGATGGTGCCGTCGTCGCGCGCGCGCAGCGCGTTGGGGAACGGGATGGCGTAGAAGTCGTCGCTGGCGGTGGGCGTGCTCACCGGCGTCGGCGCTTCGTGGAGATCGAAGAGCACGTGCGTGCCGCCCGACGAGCTGCAGCCGGCAGCGGCGAGAAGCAAGGCGATCGTCCGTTTCATCGCAGCACCTCTTGCGAGAAGCCTTGTTTCTTCACGACCGATTGCCACATCGCCGGCTTGTAGACGTCGCCGGCGAGCAGCGACGTGATCACCGCGCAGATGGTCGGGTTCTGCGCCGAGGCGAGCAGCACCTTGCGAAGGTTCTGCGAATAGAATTCGTGGACCAGGTTCTTGAAGATGTCCATGCCGCGAATGCATTCGTCCTGATAGGGTCGGAAGCGATCGGCGGCGAAGTTGCCGTCGGCGAGCGCGGCGTCGATGTGCGCGGCGGCGAACTTGGCGCCGTGGATCGCGAACAGCACGCCCGTCGAGAACAGCGGATCGACGAAGGCGGCGGCGTCGCCGACCATGAGCAGGCGCTCGCCGTAGAACTGCGCCGAGCGGTAGCTCCAGTTGCCTTGCGCGCCCACGTCGAGGAAGCGCGTGGCGTCCTTCAAGTAACGCTTGAGGTGCGGCAGCTCGGCGATGGTTGTTTCCATCAGCGCCTGCGACGACAAGCCGCGGTTCTCCTTCGTGTACGTTTTTTCGAAGACGATGCCGACCGAGGTGTCGCCGTCGTTGAACGGGATCATCCACCACCAGCCGCCGTCGAAGAGGCCGATGATGATGTTGCCTTCGTCGGCGCCTTGCGAGCGATCGACGTTCTTGTACATCGTGTGGACGGCGACGTTGGTGGTGATCTCACCGTCGACGACCTTGAGCTGACGGCGGCCGGCGATGAGCGCGTCGCGGCCGGTGGCGTCGACGAACACGGCGGCGCGCACGTCGTACGATTTGCCGTCGGGCCCGCTGGCGTGCACGGTCACGCCGTCGGGGGCGAACTGAACGTCCTCGACGCGGGTCTGCTCGCGGACGACGGCGCCGAGCTCGGCGGCGTGATCGAGGAGCAGCTTGTCGAAGTCGGCGCGCTTGACCTGATACGCGTACGGATTGCCGGCGCGGATCGACTTGTCGAAGTAGTAGGTGAACTCGGCGCCCGACTCTTCGTGGATGAACTTGGCGCCCGGCTTGTGGATGTAGCGTCCGTCGAGCTTGTCGAAGACGCCGAGCTCGCGCCACACGTCGTTGGAGAACGGCAGCATCGACTCGCCGATGTGGAAGCGCGGAAACTTCTCGCGCTCGAGAACGAGGACGCTGCGCTCACGCTGCCGCAGAAAATTTGCGGTCGAAGATCCCGCCGGCCCGCCCCCCGCCACCACGACGTCGAACTGCTCGCTCATGGGAGGGGACTAATATCATAGTTGTATGATTCAGTCCGCGGGGATGAGCAGCAGTGGCGCGGCCATCGAACCGGTGAGCAGCGGGCGGGTTCCGAGCGTCCGGTAGGGTGAATCGGCGGGGACGTCGCTCGGCTCGGTGGCGACGTGGCCGAACGCGGCGACGGGAGCGCCGACGGCGATGACGCCTTCGCATACGATAATCGGGCGCTTCTGCCAGCGCAGCGCGCCGGCGTGCGCTTCGAGGAGCGCGCGGATGCGGGCGTCGACGCGATCGGCCTCGAAGCGCCAGCGCTTGTCGGGCTCGATGCCGACGAGCGCCGGCTCGGGCACGACGTGGGCGACACCTGTCTCGTCGCGCAAGAGGAACGAATGCGCGACGGTGACGCGCGCGAGCAGCACCGGGCGCACGCCTTCGAAGTCGAACAGCGTCAGCTCGTAGGCGACGCAGCGCCGGCCCGAGAATGGAGCGCGCAGCTCGTCACCCTCGGGGACGGCGGTTCCTTCGAGCTTGGCGTCGCCGCCGGGGCGCAGCTCGGCGACGCGCGTCGTCCACTCGCGGCGCACGCCGTTCTGCGCGGTGCGCCGCTCGCGCAGCCGCGCGCCGTCGGTGCACATGCCGGTGCCGCCGAGCGCCAGCACAGCGCCGATGACCACGACCGCAAAAACACAAGTCGTGAACACCATACCTACGATTCTAGGCCCCACGCGCGCGCGGGGCGATGTAGTTGCGTTGACTACGCCTCGTCGAGGTCGGCGAGGAAGCGCTTGAGCTGGCCGTCGACCATGAGGTTGCGCTCGCGGGCGTCGAACCGATTGGCGCGATAGCCCGACTGGATCTCCTCGAACTTCTTCTTCTCGTCGGCGATGCGCTCGCGGAAGCGGCCAATCTTCTGCGAGATCTCTTTCTGGTTGCGGATGAAGTAGGCCACCAGCGACGCGCCGGTCGCCGCCGTCAGGAGGATGCCGAGCGGGCCGCCGAGCGCCCAGCGCAGCGCGAAACGGAGGGCCACGGCGCCGGCTGCGCCCATCGCGACGTTGCGCAACCCCTTCTCGCCGGCGACGGCATTCTT
>DASXOU010001037.1:0-3768 GCA_036494045.1 Polyangia bacterium
GGCGGACGGCTCGTCACGGCCGACGGGCGCACGCTCGCGCTGCGCGGCGCGACGCTGCGCGCCGAGGCGCGCGCGGGCCTGGTGCGCGTGGTGCTGGAGCAGCGCTTCGCCAACACGTTCGCCGAGCCGCTGGCGGTGACCTACCTGATGCCGCTGCCGGCGGACGGCGCGGTGTCGGGATACGCGTTCACCATCGGCGACAAGCGGATCGTGGGCGAGGTCGATCGGCGACAGGCGGCGCGCGAGCGCTTCGAGGAGGCGATCGCGAGCGGGCGCTCGGCGGCGCTCGTCGAAGAGGAGCGCTCGAGCTTGTTCACGCAGGAGATCGGCAACATTCCGCCGAACAGCGAGGTGATCGCGGAGCTGATCATCGATCAAAAGCTGCGCTGGCTCGACGAGGGCGCGTGGGAGTGGCGCTTTCCGACGGTGGCGATGCCGCGCTACGTGGGCGGGCCGGGCCGGGTCGACGATGCAGCGCGCACGCGCGTCGACGTCGCCGACGGGCCGCTGCCGGTGCGCGCGACCCTGAGCTTGCAAGTGCGCGATCGGCTGCTCGAGGGGCGGCGCGCGGAGTCGCCTTCGCACGCGCTGGCGATCGGCGGCGACGGCGCCATCGCGCTCGTCGACGAGGGCGGCGCGCGGCTCGATCGCGACCTCGTGGTGCGCTGGCCGGTGGCGGCGGCCGAGCCGGGGCTGACGCTGGACGTGGCGCGGCCGGCCGACGGCAAGCCGCACGCGACGAACGCGTATGGCCTGTTGACGCTGGTGCCGCCGGCGCGTGGCGCGGGCGTGGACAGGGCGAAGGTCGCGCGCGATCTGTGCTTCCTCATCGATACGTCGGGATCGATGTCGGGCGAGCCGCTCGCCCAGGCGTGCCGCGTGATGGAGGCGATGATCGACACGCTCGGCGACGACGATCTCCTGGAGATGATCGAGTTCTCGAGCGCGCCGCGCCGCTGGAAGCGGAAGCCGGTGCGCGCCGATCAAAAGGCGCGCGCGGAGGCGCGTGCGTGGCTGCGGGCGCTTTCGGCCAACGGCTCGACCGAGATGCGGGCGGCGCTGATGGAGGCGCTGGCGCCGTTGCGCGACGAGTCGCAGCGACAGATCGTGCTGGTGTCGGACGGCGCCATCGGCTTCGAGTCGGAGATCGTGGCCGACGTGCTCGCCAAGCTGCCGCGCGCGTCCCGGCTGCACACCGTCGGCGTGGGCTCGGGCGTCAATCGTTCGCTCACGGCGCCGGCGGCGCGCGCCGGGCGTGGCGTCGAGGTGATCATCGGGATCGGCGAGGATCCCGAGCGCGCGGCGCAACGGATCTGCGCGCGCACGGCGGCGCCGCTGGTGGTCGACCTCGTGATCGAAGGCAGCGCGCTCGTCGAGGCGGCACCGGCGCGGCTGCCCGATCTGTTCGCCGGAGCGCCGGCGTTGTGCGGCCTCGCGCTCAGGCCGACGGGGGGCGAGCTCGTCGCGCGCGGACGCACGGCGGAGGGCGAGTGGCGGCAGCGCATCGAGGTGGCGCCGATCGCGGCCGGCGCGGGCAACGGCGCGGTGGTGGCGCTGTTCGGGCGCGAGCGGGTCGAAGATCTGGAGATGCGGCTGTGCGCGGGCGAAGCGGTCGAGGCACCCAACGCGATCGACCGGATGATCGAGAAGGTCGGATTGGAGTTTCAGATCGCGACGCGGCTGACCTCGTGGGTGGCGGTGGCTGACGAGCCGGCCGTGGATCCGAAGGCGCCGACGCGCAAGCAGCGCATTCCGCAGGAGCTGCCGTTCGGCGTGTCGGTCGAGGGGTTGGGGCTGCGCGCGGCGGGCGCGCCGATGCCGGCCAGGGCGATGATGCCGGGGCAGCTGATGAATCGGACGCGCGCGTTCGGCGCGGCAACGATGCGCGGCGCATTCACCGGTGGCGCTCCGCCGACGCCGCCGGCGGCACCATCGCGGCCGGCGCCGACCAGCGCGCAGGGGAAAGCCGTGGGTGAGAAGACGAAGATGGCCAAGCGCGAGGAGGGCGAAGCCGCCCGATACTTCGCCGACGAGCTGGCGGAAGTGGCGCCGGCGCCGCTCGAGGGGCGCGTCGTGCGCGCCAAGGACGGCGAGATCGTCGTCGAGATCGACGTGCACGAGTCGGGCACGTGGAGCGTCGCGGATGAAGTGGACGTGGAGGACGCGCAGGGACGGATCGTGCGGGCGAGCGTGGATCGCGCGCGCACCACGGCGGACGGCGAGCTCGTGGCGGGGCAGACGATTCGATTGGTGCTGAGAATCGAAGGCGCCGTCGCGCTGCTCGGGGCGCGCGTGCGCAGCGGAACGGGGATCGAGATCGTGATCGTCGCGAGCGTGGTGTGACGATCGATCTCGACCGCGAGCTCGACGGCATCGTCGCCGGCGACCCCGACGCGTTTGGTCGATGGGTCGCCGGCGCCGAGGCGCCGTTGCGCGCGACGCTGGGCTCGATGGCCGCGCACGTCGACTGCGAGGCCGTGTTGCAGGAGGCGCTCTTGCGTGTGTGGCAGGTGGCGCCGAAGTGCCGGCGCGATGGACGCGACAACGCGCTCTTGCGGCTGGCGTCGCGGATCGCGCGCAACCTCGGGATCGACGAGCTGCGCAAGACCCGGCGCATGAGCCCAGCCGACGCGGGCGAGCTCGAAGCGGCGATGGCGGCGAACGAGCCGGGCGCGCCGCGCGAGGTCGATCCGTTGTTGCGGCAGGCGATCGAGGACTGTCGCAAGGCGCTGCCGGGCAAGCCGGCGGCGGCGCTGGCGGCGCGCGTGGAGTCGGGCGGCGGCGAGGCCGATGCGCTCGTCGCGGCGCGGGTCAAGATGCGGCCCAACACGTTTCTGCAGAACGTGTCACGGGCGCGCAAGCTGATCGCCGAGTGCTTGCGGCGGCGCGGCGTGGATGTCGCGGAGCTTTTGCCATGAAGCGCGAGGAGCTGATCGAGGAGGCGGCGGGGGCGTGGCGGCCGCGCGATCCGCGCGACGGGACGGTGCGGGCGCATCCGGCGTGGATGGATCTCGATGCCGAGGGGCGGGTGGCGGCTTGGCGCGAGGCGGCGTGGGCGCGCGCGATCGAGGCGGCGGCCGACGCGGGCGGCTTGTCGGCGACGGGCAAGGCCGTGCTGGCGCGGATTCGCGGCGCGAAGTAGTCGTCAGCGCGCCGGCGCGACGACGAGGATCCTGCCGCCGGCGGAGTCGGCGACGTAGGCAGTGCCGTCGTCGCCGGCGACGGCGTTGCGCGCGCCGGCCGACGTCGGCACCACGCGCGTCGCGCCGAACGCGCCCTTCGCGTCGATGGTGGCGATGGTGAGCGTGGCGGCGCGGCCGGCGGCGGCGAAGAGCTGATGGCGCGCCTCGACGTAGTCGATGTTGTCGACGCCGGCGCCGGTGGCGAGCGCGCCGAGCGCCTTGCCGTCGTGCGCGGCGTCGAGGAGCTCGACCTTGTCGACGCACGCGACGAAGAGGAAATTCGCGGCGTGATCGAGCGCCAGGCCGCGCGGGCCGTCGTCGCCGCAGCCGGGCGTCCACGTGTGCGCGACGCGGCGGGTGCGCACGTCGATCTGCAGCGTGCGATTGTTGTCCTCGAGGTTCGTGTAGAACAGGCCGCGCGCGTCGTCGACGGCGTAGCCTTCGGGCTCGCCCTCGAGCGTGAGCTTCTGCTTGACGCGCAACGCCGGCGCGGATTCGAGGATCGTGATCGACTTGTCGCGCGGCGTGGTCACCCAGATCTCGCGCGTGGCAGCAACCCAGGCCAGCCCGTCGGGCATGGAGTCGA
>DASXOU010001038.1:0-8954 GCA_036494045.1 Polyangia bacterium
GTCTGCTGCTGCGTGTTGCCGACGTCGACCGTCGGCGCCTTCTCGGTGATGCGGTAGGTCTTCACTTCCGCCTTCTGCGTCGGAATGGCGACGTTGACCGACAGCGTCTTGTCGGTCTGCAGGAAGACGCCCGGCCGCTCGACCGAGATGTTCGAGAAGTAGAAACGGACGAGATACTCACCGGGCGGAAGCTCGGTGATGATGTAGTGGCCGTCTGCGTCGGTGAACTCCGTCTGCTCGCCCTGCAATGCCGGCGACGTGACGGTAACGGTGACACCGGCGAGCTTCTTGCCGGTGGCCTGGTCGGTAACAACACCCTCGATTGAACCCGTAACCGCGGCGTGTGCGGCTCGGGGCGCGAGGACGAGTGCGGCAAGAAGCAGCACTCCCCCCGCGATGCGCGTCAAGCTTCGCATAGAAATCTCCTTAACCTTTTGCATGGCCTGGAACTCCCCCTCTGGCTTCACGCGCGGATCACAACGTGCATTGCGCAGGCGTGATGTGACTGCCCGAGTTGTTGGCGTCCGTGGTCGCGTCGTCGCAGAAGCCGGCGGTCGTCGTGCCGCAGGTTCCGGTCACGGACTGCCCATAGGTCGCGAAGAAGGCCGTGCAGTCGTCATCGGACGTGCAGGGCACGCCGACGGTGAACGTGATCTCTTGCGTGGCCGGAGCGCCCATGCCGTCCGCGGCGGGAGTGGTGACCGTGAGATCGTAGTCGCCGTTGGGCCAATCGACCGGCAGCGCCGTCGTCAGGTCGCCGGTGTCGGAGTTGACGATGTCGAGGAGGAAGCCGCTCGGATCGCCGCTGGTTGCCGTCGGGCACATCGTCGGGTCGTTGAAGCGCTCGCTGAAGGCGATCGGCTTGATGCCCGAGGGACCGCTGTTGACCGTGACCGTCGACGAGTCGCCGGCGATGTTGCCGAAGAAGGTGGTCTGGATGACTTCGTCGGGAGTGATGGTCGTCAGGCCGTAACCCGCCGGGTAGTCGTACGGACCGAAGCCCACGACATCGGCCGCGTCCGCCGCCGAGTGCAGATCCTCGGTGGTGAACTTGTAGGTGGTGGCGAGTGCACCGCCGCCGAGCGCGGTGGCGGCGTTGCCCTCGCGATCCTTGAGGTCGCCCGGCTTGCCGATCTTGACCGTGTAGGTCGTGTGCGGATCGAGATACGTCTTCGGCTTGATGACGATCGCCGGGCCCAGCGGAACGAGCTCGAGATCGGCAGAGTACTGATACGAGCCGCCGTTGTCGTAATAGATCGCGCTATCCACCGGCGCGCCCGTGCCGTCGTCGAGCTCGACGAGGCCGGCCTCGACCATGTACGTATTGGTCTGGCCCGGCAGCTTGGACGGGTCCATCGTGACCGTCTCGATGCTGTCGTCCAGAACCTTGTCGAACACGAGGCGGACCTGGATGCCGCCGCCCGGGTCGCGGTTGTCGTCGTAGCCGAGAATGAGGTCTCCCGGCAGCGGAATCGGCACGCCCGTCGACGGGATCTTGAACGGGTCGTTGCAAATGCCGCTCGGCTGGCACGAGACGTCCGGCGCCACGAAGTCGACGGTGAACTCGTTGATGCACGTGTCGACCTGCGCCGCAGTCGAAGTCGCCGGCGAGGTGATCGTGCAATTGTACGGTGTGTTGTTGTCGAGCACGTCGAGCGCCGAGGCGCGGTTCGGCCACGCGTACAGGTAACGCGCATCCTGCACGAGGACGTGCTGCAGCTGCGGCGCTACCTTCGAGTCTGAGCTCTGCCCAGCCGTGACGTTGTCACATCCGGCTGTCCCGACGAGCCCCCCAGCGACGACGCTGAGTAGCCCGACAAAGAAAAACTGCGTTCGCATTCTCGTGCTCCTTCCAGGCGGGTTAAGAAAAGCTAAAAGGCCGCCTCCGCGTTGCGACTTCATCGGATGGAATGAAAAGTTTGTCAAGAACGTTTTGTGACGGCAGGCAACCCGGCGCATCGTCGCAGAGTCGTCCTTGCACCGCAAACTTTTCACCGCCGAATTTGACACTCGAAAAGAAGTTATCCGGAACACCGATTTCCAAAAATCGGCGTGCGCGTTTTCTGCGCGCGTTTCTCGACGAGAAACGCCAAGCGGGCGAGGCGCGGGCAGACGCTAGCTGCGCTCGGCTAACGAGCACAACTGGGGGCTGGAGTCGACGGTGGAGAATTCGGATCGAAATCCGAATTAGTTGATGGTGTAAACGAGACGAATCAAGGTGCAGATGGGGAACGGCTGCGGCTTGAACTTCCAGGTGCGCATCGTCGCCATGATGTCGTTGTCGCCGCCGGGAATGCCCTGCATGATCGAAATCTGATTCACCTTGCCGCCGGTATCGAGGCAGACCTTGCCCATCCAAATGGCGTCGCCGGTGCCTTTGCGCTGGATGCGGACGATGTCGGGCAGGTGCGGATCGGGTCGGTAGATCGCGTCCTGATCGAACTTGGCGGGCGGAACGTTTTTCGGCTTCGCCGTCGGAGCTCCGGTGCCACCGACGACGCCACCGACGACGCCGCCCTTGACGCCACCGGCGACGCCACCCTCGACGCCGCCCTCTTCGCCGTCGTCCTCGTCGGGCTTCTCTTCTTCCTGCTTTGGCTGCACGAGCACCGGCACCGTCGTCGGCGTGACGATCTTCTTCTCGATGTGCTTGACCTCGTGATGCTTGGCCGGCGGAGGCGGAGGCGGAGGCGGAGGCGGCGCGCTGAAGAAGGTGAGCGACAAGGCCGGCGGCGTGATCTCCTCGACGTGAACGAACGAGTAGACGACGAGCACGATCGCAGCGATGGCATGGAGCCCGAGCGAGATGGTCAGAACGGCGCGGCGCTTCCAGCTCGGTTTGGTGCCTTGGACGTAACGGTCGAACATCGCGTAGACCTCACCTTCCGCGAACGCGAACCTTAGAATGTGACCCACAGGGCGTCAAGGTCATTTGCAAATGAGTGAATCGATAATCAAGACGCGTCGTTGGGATGATATGCCGGGGGTAGACGAAGGCTTTCGGCTGCTCGTCACACGCTATCGACCCCGAGCGCTGCCCAAAGCGGAAGAGACGTGGGACGCGTGGTGGAAGGAGCTCGGCCCGTCGCCGGCGCTGTTCGATGCGGTCTACGGAAAAAAGGGGCAAACGAAGATCTCCTGGGACGAGTACGCCCGTCGCTACCGCGAGGAAATGCGGGCGCCGGCGGCACGGGCGAAGATCGCGTGGCTGGCGCAGTCGGTGGCGCGCGGCGAGAAGCTGACGCTCCTCTGCTCGTCCTTGTGCACCGACGAGACGCGCTGTCATCGGACGGTCCTCTGCCAATTACTTCTTGAGGAGATCGCCGAGCTTCGGCGCTGACCAACCTTCGACGGGCGGAAAGGCGTCGCCGGCCGGCGCTGCCGTCGCTGCGGGGGCGCGCGCCTTGTCGTAGATCTTGTCGCAGGCGGCGCGGAAGCGGTTCCACACGTCGTCGGCGACGTCCTTCGGCGCCGGGCCGATGGTCTTCCACTCGGCTTGCAGCTTGCGCACGATCTCCATGGCCTCGTCGCTGGGCGCATCGGCGAGCGCCTCGACCTTCTCGCAGAGGAGCTCCTTGGCCTTCAAGTTGCCGGCGCGCTCGTCGTCGAGCTTGTCGAAGTGCAGCTTGCGCGCGTCGAAGAAACGATCGCAGGCGGCGCGAAAGCGCTTCCAGGTCTCCTCGGATTTGTCGCGCGGCGCCGGGCCGACGGTCTTCCAATCGGCCTGGAGCTGCTTGATCTCGTCGCCGGTGCGTTTCCAGTCGGTCGAGCTCGCGAGCTTTTCTACGGCGGCGATCAGCGTTTCCTGTTTGGAAAGGTTGGCGGCGCGCTCGGCGTCGCCGGCTTCGAAGTGCGCCTTTCTGCGATCGAAGAAGCGATCGCAGGCGCCGCGGAAGCGCTTCCACACGTCGTCGCCTTTGTCTTTCGGCCCCGGGCCGACGCCCTTCCACTCCTCTTGCAGCGCCTTGATGAGCTCGGCCGTCTCCTTCCAGTCGTTGGAGTCGGCGAGCGCCTCGACGCGCGCGGCCAGCTCCTCTTTTTTCGCCTGGTTCGCGCCGCGCTGCTCGTCGAGGACGGCGAAGTGCGCCCGCGAGCGTTCGTGGACCTGGTCGGCGGCGGCCTTGAAGCGCTGCCACAGCTGCTCCTGCTTTTCCTTGGAGGTGAAGCCGACCGCCTTCCACTCGACGTGCAGCTGCTTGAGCGCCGTCGCTGCTTTCTTCAGATCCGTTTCTTCGAGCAGCGCCTCGACCTTGGCGCAGAGCGCTTCGAGCTTGGGCACGTTGGCCCAACGCTTCCACTCGTCGGTCTCGATGAGCTCGCTGATGCGCGCGCGCAATTTGTCGCGCGCCGCTTGCCAGCGCGTCTTTTCGGCGGCGGCGTCGCGGCCGAGCGGGCCGAGCGCGTCGAACGCTTGCTGCGCGCGATCGAGCGTGGCGCGGCCGCGCTTGGGATCGTCGACGGTGATGGCTTCGAGCTCGGTCGCCAGCGTGGTCAGCCGCTCGAGGTTGGCCTTCTCGTCGGCCTCGCGACGGGCGCGCGCTTCGGCCTTCTCGGCCTCGCGACGCTTGCGCTCTTCCTCTTTTTGCGCGCGCCGCTTGTCCGCTTCTTCGTCGACGAGAATCGCCTTGACCTCGACGACCGGCGGCGGCTCGGGCTTGGGCGCTTCGACCGGCGGCGGCGCCGGCTCGGCGAGCTGCGCGGCGATCTTTTCCTTTACCGCGGTCGGCTTCTTCGCCGTCGCCGAGCGCTTGGCGTAGAAGCGCTCGCACGTTCGATCGAAGCGCCGGCGCATTTCGTCGTCGGCGCCCTCCTGCGAAAACTGCGTGCGCGCGCGCTCGACCTCGGCCGGATCGCTGGCCTGCTCGACGTCGCGCACGAGCGCGAGCAGCCGTGCACGCTTCTGCGCCTCGGGCGACTCGGGCTTCTTCTCCGGCGGCGGCAGCTTTTCGCGCGCGGCCTGGCGCACCGCCTTCGACTGCGCCTTGTTCGCGACCTTGTCCAGCGCCGCGCGATCGTCGAGGCGCGCCACCGCGGCCAGCGCGATCTCCTTGTTGCCGTCGCCGATGGCGACCTCGCGCAGCGTGGCCACGTCGGTGAGCCACGCGACGATGGTCTTGCGCAGCGCCACGTCGTTCGACTTTTTGACCACGTCGGCGAGCGCCTTGTCGTCGGCGACGTCGAGGATGTGGTCGACGGCGCGCGCGCGCACCTCCGCGTTCGGCGACTTGAGCGCGACGCTCGCGAGCAGGCGCGGATGGGCGAGCTTGCCCAGCGCCTCGAGGGCGCGTGCGTCGCCGGCGACGGCGGCCGAGACCAGGACCTCCTCGGCTTTTTCGATCGCGGCCTTGCGCAGGCTCTCGTCGGGATCGTGGGCCGCGACGTCGGCGAGCACGTCGGCGTCGACGATGCGCTTGACCGCGAGGCGGCGCACGCGCGCGTCGGCGTCGTTGCGCGCGATGGTGGCGAGCAGCGTCGGCTCGTCGTCACCGAGCGCGCGCACGGCTTCGGCGCGGACCTCCGGATTCGAGTGTTTCCACTTGGGCTTGAACAGATCGGTGAAACCCATGGGCGGAGATCCTTAGCACATTGCGCGCGCCGAGCGGGCGACTCACCTTGGGACGAGGTACAATTCGGAACGGCCGTGGAGATACGGGTTTACGACGCCATATCGAAGATCCCCGAGGCGGCTTGGGATGTCCTCGCCGACGGGCGGGCCACGCCGTTTCTCCGCTGGGCGTGGCTGGAAGCGCTCGAAACTTCCGGTTGTGCGACGGGCGCCACCGGCTGGCAGCCGTGTCACCTGACGCTCTGGCGCGGCGACGAGCTGGTGGCCGCCGCGCCCGCCTATATAAAGGAGGACTCGGACGGCGACTTCTCGCGCGATTGGGGCTGGGCCGACGCCGCCATGCGCGCGCGCATCGCCTATTACCCGAAGCTGGTGCTGACGGTGCCGTTCACGCCGTGCACCGGGCGGCGCGTGCTCGTGCGCGCGGGCGAAGATCGCGCGGAATTGACCGAGCTCCTCGTCGCCGGCGCCGTCGAATTGTGCAAGCAGGCCGGGCTCTCGTCGGTGCACGCGCTCTTTCCGCTCGACGACGAAGCGCAGCAGCTCGAAGCCGCGGGACTGGCGCGGCGCGTGTCGTATCAATATCACTGGCGCAACGACGGCTATGCGACGTTCGACGCGTTCCTCGCGCGCTTCGACTCGAAGAAGCGCAACCAGGCCAAGCGCGAGCGCGCGTCGGTGGCGCAACATGGACTGACCTTGCGGACCTTGCGCGAGGCCGAGCTGCGGGCGGTGCCGAAGAAGTGGGCCGACGCGGCCTACGAGCTGCACCGCTCGACGGTGGACAAGCTGATGTGGGGCCGGCGCTGGATCAACCGAGCGTTCTATCGTCGGGTGGTCGAGCGCATGCCCGACGCGGTCGAGCTGGTCGTCGCCGAGCGCGCGGCTGACGGCAAGCTGGTCGCAGGCGCGTTCAACGTCGCCTCGAAAACCCACTTGTACGGACGATATTGGGGCTGCTTCGAGGAATATCGCTTCTTACATTTCAACGTGTGCATGTATCACTCGATCGAACAGTGCATTTCGCGCGGCGTGCAGGTGTTCGAAGGCGGCGCCGGCGGTGAGCATAAGATCCCGCGCGGCTTCGAGCCGGCCGAGACCTTCAGCTCGCACCTGTTTCTCGACGAGCGGCTCGATCGGCCGATTCGCGAGTTCATCGCGCGCGAGGCCGACGAGCGCACGCGCGCGCTCGAGCATTGGCGGCAGCACACGCCTATTCTGAAGAAGGCGTCATGAGCGAGCGCATGGGTGAGCCGCGCAAACCGAAGATTGACGACGGCGGGGTGGCGACCGAAGTCGAGAAGAAGACCAAGCAGAAGCTGCAGCGGCCCAAGCTGTACAAGGTTTTGTTGCTCAATGACGACTACACGACGATGGAGTTCGTGGTGGCGCTTTTGATTCACGTGTTCCACCACGACGACCCCTCGGCGCAGGCGATCATGCTGCACATTCACAAGAACGGCGTGGGGATCGCCGGTGTTTACACGTACGAGGTCGCCGAGACCAAGGTGGCGATGACGATGGAGCTGGCCGAGAAGGCCGAGTTCCCGCTGCAGTGCACGATGGAACCGGCCGACGATGACGAAGGCGGCGAAAAAGACGATGACCATTAGCAAAGAATTGGAATCGACGATTCAGCTGGCGTTCGACGAGGCGCGCCGGCGGCGCCACGAGTTCGTGACGCTCGAGCACGTGCTGTTCGCGCTCACCAAAGATCCGGTGGCGACGCGCGTCCTCAAAGCGGCGGGCGCCGACGTCAAGAAGCTGCAGAAGGATCTCGAGGCGTTCTTCGCCGAGAACATGCCCGAGCTGCCCGAGGCGGCCGATGGAAGTAGCCGCGAGCCGCAGCAGACGGCGGCTTTTTGGCGCGCGCTGCAGCGGGCGGCGATGCACGTGCAGTCGTCGGGCAAGGAGTTCATCGACGGGGGCAACCTGTTGGTCGCGTTCTATCGCGAGCGCGATTCACACGCGGTCTGGCTGCTCGAGCAGCAGGGCGTGCGCCGGCTCGACGTGCTCAACTTCATCGCGCACGGAATCACGAAGAAGGATCGCGAGGACGCTTCGTTGGCGCGGCGCGAGGTCGATCCCGAAGGCGACGACACCGACGCGCTGGGCGACGACGAGCCGGGCGAGACGGCCGACGATCCGCTGGCGGCGTACACGGTCAACTTCGTGGAGAAGGCGGCGGCCGGGCGGATCGATCCATTAATAGGGCGCGCGGCGGAGGTCGAGCGCGCCATCCAGGTACTGGCGCGGCGGCGCAAGAACAACCCGATCTTCGTCGGCGAGCCGGGCGTGGGCAAGACGGCGATCGTCGAGGGCATCGCCAAGGCGATCTTCGAGGGCAAGGTGCCGTCGGTGCTGCAGGACCACGTCATCTACTCGCTCGATATGGGCGCGCTGCTCGCCGGGACCAAGTTTCGCGGGCAGTTCGAGGAGCGGCTCAAGGGCGTCATCAAGGCGATCGTGAAGGACGAGAAGGCGATCCTCTTCATCGACGAGATCCACACCATCGTCGGCGCGGGGGCGACGGCGGGCGGATCGATGGACGCGTCGAACATCCTGAAGCCGCAGCTGGCGTCGGGCGAGCTGCGCTGTATCGGCTCGACGACGTTCCACGAGTACAAGCAGCACTTCGATCGCGATCGCGCGCTGGCGCGGCGGTTTCAGAAGATCGAGGTGCACGAGCCGTCGGTGCAGGAGACGGTCGAGATCTTGCGCGGGCTCAAGCCGCAGTACGAAGCGCATCACGACGTCGTCTACACCGACGAGGGCTTGCAGGCGGCGGCCAAGCTGGCGGCCAAGTTCATCAACGATCGTATGCTGCCGGACAAGGCGATCGACGTCATCGACGAAGCGGGCGCCGTCGACAAGCTGCGCGTGCAGCGCAAGAAGACGCTGGGGGCGCGCGAAATCGAGGAGGTCGTCGCCAAGATGGCGAAGATCCCGTCGGCGTCGGTGTCGGCGTCGGACGAGGTGGCGCTCAAGGAGCTCGATCCGGCGCTGAAGAAGGTCATCTACGGGCAGGATCGCGCGATCGATTCGCTGGTCGCGGCGATCAAGCTGTCGCGCTCGGGCCTGGCGGCGCCGGACAAGCCGATCGGCTCGTTCCTCTTCTCGGGGCCGACCGGCGTGGGCAAGACCGAGCTGGCCAAGCAGCTGGCGAAGGTCATGGGCGTCGAGTTTCTGCGCTTCGACATGACCGAGTACATGGAGAAGCACACGGTGTCGCGGCTCATCGGCGCGCCACCGGGATACGTCGGCTTCGATCAGGGCGGGCTTCTGACGGACGCCGTGCGCAAGACGCCGCACGCCGTTGTGGTGCTCGACGAGATCGAGAAGGCGCACCCCGACATCTACAACATCCTGTTGCAGGTGATGGATCACG
>DASXOU010001039.1:0-6011 GCA_036494045.1 Polyangia bacterium
GCACCGGCGATCGCCACATCGCCGTCGCCGAGCCGAGTACCTCGCCGCGCTGATTTCACGGTTCGCGCCAGCGCAAGAGGCAGCGACGTACTTCGCGCTCGCGGCGAGGTCCTGCGGCAAGATCCCAGGAGGCGTGCCGCCTCCCTCGTCGGGCACAGCCCGCCGAGCCTCCCTCCTGCTGACGGCCGGACTCCCGGCCGACGGCGGCTTTGCCGCCTCGAAATGCGCTACTGAATCAGCGCGGTGTGCAGCGCGCGCGTGACCTCGTCGACGCGCTCGCCGGCGACGGTGACGTCGAGCCGCAGCGGCGCGGCGCGCCAGCTCTCGCAGTCGCCGACGGCGGCGAGCGCGCGCCCCACGATCGCCGCGTCGCTGCCGACGCCGGTGCCGACGACCACGACCTGTCCCCGCGCTTCGATCGTGGCGCCCGCCTGCACGAGGCGCTTCTCCACGCGCGGCCAATCGGGAACGTCGTCGCGCACGAAGCTCACGCAGTGCGGCCCGGCCGCGCGCAGCACGATTCGCTCTTCCTCGACGATCGGCAGCACGTCGCCATGCACGACCGTCAGATGCTTCGTTCCGGTCACGGCGACCGCGCCGCGCCGCTCGGTCTTCGCGCCGCCGTGCACCTCGCCGCCGACGCGCGTCTCCTGGCCGTCGCCACCGGCCGGGCTCGCCGTCGCCCGCGCGTAGATGACGATCTTCTCGCGCCGGGCCCACTCCACCGCCTGCGCGTTCAACACCTTCGCGCCGTGCTCGGCCAGCTCCTGCATCTCGTCGTACGAGACCTCGTCGAGCCGCCGCGCTTCGGGCACCACGCGCGGATCCGCCGAGTACACGCCGTCGACGTCGCTGCAGATCTCGCAGTACTCGGCCGCCAGCGCCGCCGCCAGCGCCACTGCCGTCGTGTCCGATCCACCGCGCCCCAGCGTCGTGATCTCGCGCTTGTACGACATCCCCTGAAACCCGGCGACGATGACGACTTTATCGCGCGCGAGCTCGTCCTCGAGGCGCACGGGGCGCACCTCGATGATGCGCGCGCCCGAGTGACGATCGTTGGTCAGGATCCCCGACTGCGATCCGGTGAACGAGATGGCCGACAGCCCACGCTGCTCGAGCGCCATCGCCAGAAGCGCCATCGAGATGCGCTCGCCGCACGACAAGAGCATGTCGAGCTCGCGCCGGGGCGGCGTCGGCGTCACCGTGCGCGCCAACGCCAACAGCTCGTCGGTGGT
Organism: Polyangia bacterium; assembly: GCA_036494045.1. Classification (GTDB taxonomy): domain Bacteria; phylum Myxococcota_A; class Polyangia; order Palsa-1104; family Palsa-1104; genus JAQBQH01. The sequence continues at coordinate 1,236 of DASXOU010001039.1, forward strand.
CTTGCCGATCGCCGAGACCACGACCACCACGCGCTTGCCCAGCGCCACCGTCGCGGCCACGCGATCGGCCACGCGCCCGAGCCGCGCCGGATCGGCCACGCTCGACCCGCCGTATTTTTGCACGACGATCGGTTTCACGTCCGCGCTCATTCGTTGTACGTCGCTCGACTCAGTATCATACCCGCGCTATTCTCGCCGAATGTCTCTCCGTCGCCTCGTCGCGCCGCTGGCGCCGCTCGCGCCACTGGCGCTGATCGCCGCGTGCGCCCACTCGCCGCACGCCGCCTCCTCCGCTTCCGCCTCCTCACCGACGGCAATCGCTCCCGCCGGCCCGGTCAAGCCGATCAGCAACGAGGACGACTACAACAGCGCGCGCGCGGAATACGACGCCATCCTCCTGCACGCGCCCGAGCGCGCCCCGCGCCGCGCCGCCCTCGAAGCGTGGCTCGGCAAGCAGCTCGCCGACGGCGTCGAGCGCGGCCACCTCGACGACGCCTACGAAAACCTGAAGCAAGCGGCCACGCTCTACGATCCCGAGGAGCTCGCCGCCGGCAAGGTCAAGGACGACTCCCTGCGCGACGACGCCGTGCGCATCGAGCAGGCCTACAAGAAGCGCGGCGCCCACGAGCAGGTGATGGTCGCGCTCATGCTCGAGATGACGCTTTCGCCCGGCGACGGCGGCGTGCGTGCGCGCTACGATCAGATCGTCAATTGGCTGCGCGCCGGCGGCGCCACCGAGAGCGAAGCCGGCGCCACCGTCGACGGGCGCGGCCGCGTCATCGACGATCTCGAGACCGTCGCGCGCCTGTGGCCGTCGCCCTTCGTCGTCGACGAGCTGACCCGGCTCTACTTCGAGCGCCACGACGCCGGCATCGCCTCCGATCCCCTCGGCCTCGGCCGCCGCCGGCTGCGCGGCAACGATCTGCGCGCGCTCTTGCAAGCCGGCCCGCGTCCGTCGACGGCGTACGATCTGGCGCGGCTCTACCTGCGCGTCTCCAAGCCCGACGAGGCCGCCGTCAAGCTCGCCGCCATCAAGACGCCGCAGCCGGGCGACGATCAGATCAAGGCGCTCATCCAACATTGGGCCTCGAAGCAGGCGACCCCCTCGGACGCGATCAACGTGGCCGGCCTGCTCGCGCAAGGCCACGACGACGCCGACGTCGCCGAGCGCGTGTGCGTCGACGCCACCGCGCGCTTTCCGCAAGCGCCCGAGCCGCACCTGTGCGCGGGACAGATCGCGATGGCGCGCGATCAGCTCGTCGTCGCCATGCGCGAGTTCGAGGCCGCGCGCCAGCTGCAGCCGACCAGCCGCGAGATCTGGCAGCAGCTCGCGCGCCTGTGGCAGCAGCGCCTGTTCATCGTCGCCAACAACGAGAACCTCGACGTCTCGCAGATCGAGCCGCAGCTGGCCAAGGTCGAGGCGTTCCACGCCGCCGCCGCCAAGCAGTTCCCCGGCGAGGCGATCCATCCCTCGATGGCCAACGCGCTCTTCGAGGTCGGCCGCGGCTACTACAACGCCGGCCGCATGCAAAAGGCGATCGAGTATCTCGAGCGCTCCATCGCCATCGAGCCGTCGGCGACGGCGTTGCAGCAGATGGGTCAGATTCGCCTGAAGAAGGGCGAGGCCAAAGAAGCGATCGCGCTGTTCGAAAAGGCGATCGCGCTGCCCAAGTCCGACAGGGTCGACGAGCTCTATTGGCGCGCCAAGCTGCGCCGCGATCTCGCCGACGCCTACGAAGCGGCCAACGACGCCGGCGCCGCCGAGACGGCGCGTCGCGCGGCGATCATCGACTGGGACAATTTGTCGCAACAAAATCTGACCAACGAGGGCAAAGCCGAAGCCGGCATGGAGCGCGCCAAGCTGTGGTATCAGCTCGGCGACCGCGATCAGGCGCTGGCGAGCTTCGAATCGGCGATCGACGCCGCGCCCGATCGCGGCATCACCTACGCCGACGTCATCGCCTTCTTGGTGCCGCGCGGCGAGCTCGACGAAGCGCTCGACGCCTATCACCGCGCGCTCGGCCGCAACGAGGTCACCGATTATTTGAAGGTCTATTGCTCGCTGTGGATCGTCGATCTCGCGCGCCGCGCCAAGGCGCCGATCGACCCGCTGGCGTCGTCGTATCTGCAGTCCACCGACGGCGGCAAGTGGTACGACGAGCTCGCGCGCTGGGCCTCGGGCCGCGAGACCGATCAGCAGCTGCTCAGCCACGTCGACACGCCGGCCAAGCGCGCCGAGTCGTCGTATTACCGCGCCATGCGCGCGGTCGAGTCGGGCGACGGCGACACCGCCAAGCGGCTGTGGAAGGAAGTCGTCGACACCGACATGATGGCGTTCTACGAGTACGACATGGCGCAGATGTTCTTGCGCCTCGGCGCGGCGCCGGCGCATCCGGTCCTGAAGTCGAAGGGCACCTACAAGGCGCCGACGAGCAGGCAGAAGCCGCCCGAAGGCAGCATCTAGCGGCGCGTCGCTACGGCGCGCTCAAGTAGGCCAGCGCTTCGGCCTCGCTCAGGTACACGTGCGCGTTGCCGCCGCGCTTCTCGTCGCGCGACAGCCGCTGCGCCTGCAGCTTGCCGGCGACCGAGCGCACCAGGATCGCGACGCGCTCGCACTCCTTGGCCAGTTGAATGCGCCACGGTGCCGACTCCGACTCGAAGGTGGCGTCGTTGCGCCCGGGCGGCCCGTTGCGCAGATCGAGGAGCACGCGCCGCAGCCGCGCTTTGCGCAGCGCGCCGGCCAGGCCGAGGTTGCTCTCGTGCATCGCCGCCATCGTCGGATAGGGCGTCGCGGTGCGTTCGAGCCGCACGATCGATTGGTCGACGCGCACGGCGTAGTACTCGTCGCGAAAGACTTCGCTCACGCGGCACCGAGAAACGCGAGCGCTTCGGCCTCGCTCATGAAGATCGCGGGCTCCTTGCCGACCTCGCGCGCGAGGCGCTGCACGTGCAGCTTGCCGACGGCGGTGCGCACCAGGACCGCGACACGATCGAAGTCGGCGGCGATCTGACGGCGCCACGCCTCGCCGGCGCGCTCGAACTCGGGATCGTTGCGGCCGGGCGGTCCGGCGCGCAGATCGAGCAGCAGCCGCCGCGCGCCGGCCGCGCGCAGCGCCGCGCCGAGCTCGCGCCACATCCGCGCCATCTCCGACGGTGACGGCGGCGCCGTCGGCAGCCGCGTGACGCGGGCGACACCGTCGGTGAGGGTGACGCGGAACCAGTCGTTGGCAACCAATTCGCTCATGGGCCCTCAGCGCAGGATGACGTGGCCGCGATCGATCATGACACACAATCGCTCGCGCGCGATCGAGCTCAGCGCGAGCGCGCCGAGCGGCTCGCCGCGCAGCCGATCGAGCAGCGCCACGTCGTCGGCGTCGACGGGCACGCCGCCGAAGCTGACGCCGAGCGCGCGCCGGCCGCCGTCGAAGCGCTCGCGCGTGCGCAGCTCGAGCCACGGCGCCGGCAGCGGCGTGACGTCGTCGGCGAGCGCGCGCGAAGCCGACAACGCGTCGAAGATCGCGCGCGAAAGGTGCGGGCAGGCTGGCGACAGCGGCACGTAGATCGATCGGCGCGCCGGCGCGGCATCGACGCGGATCTCGGTGAGCGCGTGCGGCGTGCCGTCGGGCGCGTGCGCGAACACCACCGTGCCGACGGCGGCGCGCGCGGCCCAGCCGTCGAGCGCCGCGGCGACGGCGGGCGTGAGCTGCGCGTGCAACAGAACGCGCGCGCGGGCGTGCACGCCGTCGAGAAAGCGCAACGCCAGCGCCTCGCCCTCGGGCGTCGAGGTGTAGCGCGGCGCTTCGTCGGCGACGGCGAGCGGCGCACGCAGAAGCGGCGCGTTGAACGCGACCACGTCGCAGATCCGCTCGTCGCCGGCGAACAGATCGCCGACGGCGAACTCGGCGTCGACGCCGTTGAGCGCCGCGTTCAGCCGCGCCCAGTCGACCAGCTCGCCGTCGACGTCGCTGCCGAAGACGCGCGCCCCGCTCTTGGCCGCCACCAGCGACAAGAGGCCCGCGCCGCAGCCGACGTCCCACACGCTGCCGCCCGCCGGCAGCGACGCGGCGACGTTGAGCGCCGAGACGTCGAACACCTCGCGCGGCGGGCTGGCGACGACGAGGCCGCGCCAGGGCAAGACCCGCACGCGCGGCACCAGCCGCCCGCCGTCGTCGTCGACGAGGCCGAGCGCCGCCAGCGCCGCCAGCTCCTCGGCGCTCGCCGCCGGCGCCAGGTCCGCCCGCGCCACCGTCTCCCCCGCCACCCACAGCGCCATCCATGCACCGAGACCGCGCCGCGGCCGATCCGCCGGCGCGGGCACATATTGCGCGTCGGTCACCAGGATCGGCGCCCCATACCAGCGGGCCACGTTGTCCGCGCCGAACCCGTCGCGCATCAGTCGCGAGAAAAGCGCAGCGGCATAACCGATGTCTCGTTGACGCACAGGTATTGGGCTGATAGTTTTTAGCTTAGCATGGTCGCCCGCACGTTCCTTGGCTGCGCGCTTTTCTGCGCGCTCTCCCTCCCTGCCGCGGCGCGACCGACGCTCGACGGCGCCCGGCTCGACGAGCTCGGCAGATACGAAATCCTCACCTTCGCAGATCCGTTCAAAGGCGGCATCGAGCGCGGCAAGGCGATCGGCGTCATCGACGCGACGCCCGAAGAGGTCTTCCGCGTCGCCACCGATTACGCCAAGTACCGCGACTTCATGCCGCGCGTGACCGATTCCAAGGTCCGCGAAGCCGCGCCCGGCTACACGCTCGTCGAGCTGCACGCCGA
>DASXOU010001040.1:0-9302 GCA_036494045.1 Polyangia bacterium
GATCCAGTGCGTGCGCAAGGAAATGCGCGGCGAGATGATGCGGAAGCTGTTGGCGTCGTCCTTGACGTCGAGGATGACGCGATCGTAGCGCAGCGACAGCGCCAGCCACGACAGCGGCGAGTAGGCGCCTTCGATGCCCCACTTGAACATCTCGCGCTTGTCCTTGTTGATCTGCGGATCGGGATTGGCCTGATCCGAGCGCACGTAGGTGAGCATTCCGAAGAGGCCGAGCGTGATGTCCTGCCGGCCGAGGCGGCGCGCGGCCGCGGGTGCCCAGGCGCGCAAGATGCTGCGCGTCGAGATGGTGTAGTCGAGCGCGGCGTTCCACAAGGTGCCGGTGCCGTTGTTCGAGCTCTGCGTGCCGAGATAGTTCTGCGTCAGGCCGCGGCCGCCGTAGGCGTGGACGATCTCGATCGCGGGCGCGAGGAAGGTCGACTGCGTGGCCTCGATCTTCGAGCCGCCGATGTAGAGCTGCGAGCCGAGCTTGGGCGCGGTCAGCCGGGTGTCGAGGCCGTAGACGCGCATGTCGGCGTCGTTGATCTGCTTGAGCTGGCGCTCGTCGTGCGAAAACGAGTCGAGGAAGTAGAAGCCGGCCTCGATGTTGTCGCGCCATTTGGCGCCCGCGTGCACGTAGTCGAGGATGGTCAGCCCTTCGTTTTGATCGAGCGCTTCGAGGTGTGCGCCGAAGCCCTGCATGAGCCAGAAGGACCAGTTCTTGTAGTCGCCCTCGATGCGCACCTGCGCGCCCATCTGGTGCGTGCGGCCGAAGAGGTACGTGTCGTAGCGCTGCAGCCAGCCGAGCCGATCCCAGAAGGCGCCGGCCTTGACGTCGACGGCGAAGCGCGCGCGTGGCCCCTTGGCGTCCCAGTGGAAGTTGAGGAAGCCCTGCGCGATGCCCCATTGATGATCGATGAGCGGCTGCGCCCAATCGGAATAGAGCGAGCCCATGAGCGCGACGGTGCCGGTGAGGTAGCGATTGCCGACCGAGAGGTAGAGCTCGCTCCAGTCCTGCTCTTGCAAGCGCGTATAGGCGAACCCCGAGTTGAAGTAGTCGTCGTCGACGAGCCAGGGGGTGCGGATGTTGTACGCCGACTGGCCGGCCATCGGCTGCGAGCGGCGATCGATCGACAGGCGCAAGGGCGCGCGGAAGTAGCCGTGCAGGCTGAAGCGCAGATCCGACGGCAAGAGCATGTGCCACAGCCGCCGCACGATCTCTTCGACCGACTCGGGCGCTCCCGGCGCGCGCGGCGCGCTATCGGCCGGCGCGATCGCCGCCGGCGCGGGCTCGACGTCGGGCATGCTGGTCGCTTCCTCTTCGGCGCGGCGCTCGGGAAATTGTGCGAACGCAACATTCTGTGATGCGATCGCACAATAAACGAGGGCGACGACGGCGAGAAGGCGCTTCATGGGCAGCCGGGGACGGCGGAGGCGGGGTGGAAGCCGCTGTCGACGACGACGTGGCGCGCGTTCTTGGCTTCGACCAGCTTGACGTCGACGGCGGCGATCTGGGTCTTGCCGTCGACCATGCCGGTGCGCACCAGCATCGAGGCGACCTCGGCGGCGCGCTCGGCCAGGGGCCTAATCGCCTTGAGCACCTCGAGCGACTGCTTGCCTTCGCACACGTACTCGACGTTGGCGGCGTCGGCGTCGGCGCCGGCGATGAACACGTCCTTCAGCTTGGCCACTTGCACCGCCTGCACGGCGCCGCGCGCCAGGCCGCTGTTGTTGGCGAGGATGGCGGCAATGTTGCCGTTGGTCTTGGCGATGGCGTCTTCCACGGTCTTGAGCGCCTGCTCGGGCGACCACGCGTCGTGCCACTTCTCGACGACGACGCGGATGGCGCCGGCATCGATCTGCGGCTGCAGGATCGAGTAGTAGCCGCGCGCGATCTCCATCGCGACCGAGTGGCCCGACTGACCCTCGAGGAGCACGTAGTTGCCGGTCGGATGCGCGGCGAGCGCTTTTTGCGCCTGTAGCTGGCCGATGCGGAAGCTGTCGTGCGTGACGTAGTAGTCGACCGCGCCCGACTTGATGCCGCGGTCGTAGGCGATGACGGGGACGCCGGCTTCGTGCGCTTTGGAGACGTAGGCCCCGGCGGCGGCGGAGTCGGTCGGCTGAATCACGAGCACCTTGGCACCGCGGGCGAGCGCGTCTTCGACTTCGTTGAGCTGGCGCGCGTTGTCGTTGTCGGCGGCGAGCGTGAAGGGCGCGAGGCCGAGCCGGCGCGCGGCGGCCTCGAAGTACGCCTTGTCCTTCTGGTAGCGCTCTTCTTGTAAGGTCGACAATAAGAAGGCGACCTTGGGCTTGCCGGCGTCGGGCGACTTGGCGCAGCCGGCGAGCGCGAGCGCGAGCGGCAGCGTGGCGACGACGGCGGCGCGATTCACGCGCCCCTCTTCTTGTTCGTCATCGAGTCGACGAGCGAAGCGGCGACGAGGATCGCGCCGGTGAAGATGAGCTGCCAGTTCGAGTTCACGTTCATGAGGTTCATGCCGTTCGACAGCGTGCCGAAGACGAGCGCGCCGACGACGGTGCCGATCATGGTGGCGCGCCCGCCCGAGAGCGACGTGCCGCCGATGACGACGGCGGTGATGACGTGGAGCTCGCGCATCAGGCCCGCGTTGCCCGGCGTGACGCCGTTGGTGCGCGCGGCGGCGACGATGCCGGCGCCGGCGACGCACAGGCCGGTGAACACGTAGATGAGGATCGTGGTCAGCGCGACCGGCACGCCCGACAGGCGCGCGGCCTCGGCGTTGCCGCCGATGGCGAAGGCCCAGCGGCCGAGCAGCGTCTTGCGCAACAGGATCGCGCCGATGGCGACGGTGGCGGCGGCGATGAGCACTGGCACCGGCATGCCGCGCTGATAGATGACCGCGGCGAACGCGGTGACGGCGGCGATGGCGAAGAGCGCCAGCGCGGTGCGCGCGATCGGATCGGCCGGCAGCGCCAGCGCGCGACGGCGCCGTTGGCCGAAGACGACGAGCGCGACGCCGATGGCGCCGGCGGCGAGGATGATCGCCGTCGACCACGAAGCGGGCAGGCGGCCGCCGAGCCGCTGGAAGTCGGCGTTCATGGGCGACAACCCACGCGCGTCGGAGAGGACGAGCGCGATGCCGCGATAGGCGAGAAAGCCGCCGAGCGTGGCGACGAACGGCGGCATCCGGCCCCGCGTGACCAGGAGGCCGTGCCACAGCCCGACGATGCCGGCGACGGCGAGCGCGGCCAGACAGGCGATCCACGCCGGCGCCTGGTGCTCGAGCTGCAGCTTGGCGGCGACCACGCCGCACAGGGCGATGCCGGCGCCGACGGAGAGATCGATGCCGCCGATGAGGATCACCAGCGTCATGCCGACGCCGATGATCACGACCTCCGCGATCTGCGCCGTCAGGTTCGAGAAGTTGGTCGCGGTGAGGAACGCGTCGCGGGTCTCGGGATGGAGCGCCAGGCCGATCCATAGAAGCAAGAGCACGCCCACCATGCGCAGGCTGCGCGCGCGCAGAATCGCTAGCATGGCTCGGCCGCGGGGATGAGGCCCGTCGAGTGGGCGACGATGTGATCCTGCGACGAGCCGGCGGGCAGCTCGGTGACGACGCGGCCGGCGCGCAGGACGAGGATGCGATCGCACAGCCGCTGCAGCTCGGGCAGGTCCGACGAGGCGACCACGACGGCGACGCCGCGCGCGCACAAGGCGGCGACGAGCGCGTAGATCTCCTCGCGCGCGCCGATGTCGACGCCGCGCGTGGGCTCGTCGAGCAGCAGGATGCGCGGCGGCGCGTGCAGCCATTTTCCGAGCACGACCTTCTGCTGATTGCCGCCCGACAGCGTCGCCACCGGCGAGTCGGCGCGGCCGCGGATGCGCAGCTCGTCGATGCGCGCGCGCGCGATGAGCTCGGCGCGATCGCCGTCGGCGAGCGCGAGTGGGAGCGCCAGGTTCTCGGCGACGGTGAGATCGAGGACGAGGCCGCGCCCCTTGCGATCTTCGGGCACGAGCGCGAGGCCGGCGCGGATCGCCGCGCGCGGCGACTCGAGCGTGACGAGCTCGCCGTCGACCCGCACTTCGCCACGCACGTTCGTATGGGCGCAGCCGAACAACGTCGACAGCAGCGCCGTTCGGCCCGATCCCATCGCGCCCGCGAGCCCGACCACCTCGCCCGCGCGCACGTCGAACGAGACATCCTTCAGCGCGCCGTCGACGCTGAGCCCGTGCACCTGCAATCGGCTCTTCGCATTTTCCGAGCTGAAGGCGGAAGGCTGATGGCTGACGGCTACCTCGCGCCCGATCATCATGCGCACGACTTCGGCGCCGCTCGACTCGCGCGCGACGACGGTGCCGACCGTCTTGCCGTCGCGCAGCACCGTGATGCGATCGCAGAGCCCGAACAGCTCGTCCATGCGATGCGAGACGTAGATGCAGGTCGTTCCCGTCGCCGCCAGCCGGCGCAGCGTCGCGAATAGCCGCGCCGCCTCGTCGCCGGTGAGCGCGGCGGTCGGCTCGTCGAGCACCAGCACGCGCGCGTCGTCGCCGAGCGCGCGCACGATCTCCACGACCTGCTGCAGCCCAATGCCGAGCGTGTGCAACGGCGCGCGCACGTCGATCGCGTCCTCGCCGAATCGCGCCAGCCGCGCCCGCGCCGCCGCTTCGAGCGCCGCGCCGTCGACAAACCCGAAGCGGCGCGGCTCGCGCCCGAGCATCAGGTTCTCCGCCACCGTCATCTCCGGAACCAGCATCAGCTCCTGATGCACGATGGCGACGCCGGCCGCGCGCGCCGCCGCCGTCGAGCGCAGCGCCAGCGGCGCGCCGTCGAGCACGAGCTCGCCGTCGAAGCTGCCGTGCGCGTACACACCGGCCAAAATCTTCAGCAGCGTCGACTTCCCGGCGCCGTTCTCGCCGCACAGCCCGAGGATCTCGCCGGCGCGCGCCTCGAGTTCTGCGCCGTCGAGCGCGACCACGCCGCCGAAGCGCTTGGTCACCCCGCGCATGACGAGGCGCGCGGCCGCGCTCACTTGCACTTCTCTTGCCCCTTGGGCCGCTGGCACAAGCGCATCACCAGGAACAGCCACGGCAGCGCCAGCAGCGCGACCGTGCCCACCGTCGCGCGCGTGTGGCCCGCGAGATCGCACAAGCAGGCCGCGTGATAGGGCACGCTCGCCGTCGACGAGCCGCCGTCGCCGTTGCCGCCGCCGACGCCGCCCGAGCCGCCGCCGCCGACGCCACCATCGCCGCCGCCCGTTTGCTGCGAGCAGGTGAACGTCGCGCCGTTCTTCGTGTTGCCGTCGCCGCAGTCGTTCGGCTCCCACTGCCCGGCGCGATCGAGGATGGTCATGAGGTACGCGCCCGCGCCGTAGCCGACCATCGGGATCGATCCGAAGTAGACGCCGATCTGCCCGTCGGCGGGCGTGTCGTTGTACAGCTCGGGCAAGAGGAAGTAGTTGACCGCCGCCTTGGCCACGATCTGCGCGAGATAGGCGTCGGCGTTGGCCGTCTGCCCCGCGCGTCGCAGCGCGTTGGTAATGCGCAGGTCGACGAGGATCCACTCGTTGTTGTCGTAGTCGCTGATCCCGTCGTCGTTGCGCTTGAAGCCGCCCGAGTCGACGCGCAGGTGATTGAACAGCGCCAGCGTCGCCGTCGCGATCGGCCCGCCGAAGTCGGACAAGAGGTTCCAATCGAACGCCTCGGCGACGGAGCCGTCGTAATATTTCTGCGCCGCCAAGCCCTCGACCGATCCGCCGAGCGCCATCTGCTGATCGAGGAACGCCGACTGAAACGCCGTGTTCACCTTGCCCGAGAGCTGCGCGTAGTGGGTGACGTCGGCGGCTTTGCCCGCCTTGTTGGCCATCGCCGCCATGTCGCAGAAGCCGCGCGCCGCCGCCATCGTGGTGAACGCGTAGTGCTTGCCCGGCTGATGCACTTCCCAGATCGACGAATCGGCGCGCACGATGCTCGACGTCTCGAGGTTCGACTCGAGCGCGCCGGCGACCTGCGCCTGCAAGACGTCGTAGACCGCGCCGTACGGCGTCGTCGTCGACAGCCACGCGGTGTCGCCCGACGCTTCGACGTACGCGCGCGCCGCCCACAACACCAGGCCCCAGCCGTCGGTCTCGGTGTTGGGCCCCGAGCTGTTCCAGTCGCACTCTTCCTGCCCGTTGCCGAAGTAGCGCGTGAGCGAGATGCGATAGTTGACGTTGTTCTCGTAGCTGGCGTAGGCGCCGACGGGCGCAGCGTTCAAGAAGAAGTTGAGCGCGGCCTTGGCCTCGGCGGTGTGGCCCGAGCGCGCCAGCGCGACGACCGCGTAGGTCGCGTCGCGCACCCAGCCGGTGTGCCACGACCCCGGCGGCAGCGACGCCAGCATCATGCCGTTGTTCTTGCGCGTGGCCGTGTTGGCCTCGCGAATCTGCCCCATGCGCAAGACCGCTTCCGATTGGCGCCACAGGCGCGTCTCGTTGTCCGAGCACAGCGGCACCGACGACGGCGGCGGCTTGCGCCAGGCCTCGAACTCGGCGCGCGCGTCGGAGAGCAGCTTGTCGGGCGTGCGGCCGTTGGCCCACGTGATCATCGCCGCCGCGGCGGCGTCGGCATCGGCGGGGTTGGTGCTGTCGACGAAGATGGTGCCGACGGCGAACCAGCCGTTGGCGTCGAGCTTCTTCTGAAAGCCGGGGACGACGTCGGTGCCGCTGCACGACGTGTTGGCCGTCAGATCCGTCCCGCCCATCACCTTCGAATAGACGTTGCTGCAATCCTCGGTGTCGACGCCCGACAAGGGCACGTAGACCATGTAGCCGCCGCCCGGCCCGGTCTCGACGATGGCGTTGCCGCTCGACGACAAGCGGATGCTCTCGCCGTCGTTGCCCGGCGAGTCGGGCGTGGTGGCGGTGCCCATGTGAAAATTGAAGAGCACGAAGCCGTCGGTGGCGCCGGGCGCGTTCAAGAGCGCGATCATCGCGTTCTGCGGGAGATCGAACGGCGCGAAGAAGTACGAGGTCGCCGTCTGCGAGCCGAGCGTGGCCGGCACGCTGATGATGTGCGACTCGTCGATGTAGCTCGGAGCGCCCTTGCTGGTCGGCGTGTTGAGCCAGCCGGCGGTGCCGCCGCCGCGCACGCCGAAATAGAAGTCGTAGACGAGGTTGCGGCGCACGACGCCTTCGGCGTGCGGATCGGATGGGCTCGGTCCGAGGTAGCGATAAGGATGCTCGAGAAACTGCGTTATTTTCTGCGCGTTGGTATCGAATACTTGAAAGCCGTAGCCGTTACCCGTGGTCAGGTAATTCCAGCTGTTCTGCTGTGCCAGTGCGGGCGCGGTGCTCGCGCACAGGACAATCGATATCGCGACCAGGCGATTCATGGAGCGAGCACGGCGCTCGAATGGATACCTTGGGAAATCGGAATCGTTCCACCGGTGACGGTGACGTCGGGGCCGCCGAGGCGATCGTGCAAGACCGTGCCGTCGGCGAGCGGCACGTACGACGGCACCGGGACTGCTTGCGTCCAAGTGGCGTTGAAGTCGCGATTGAGGACGACGATGGCGACGTCCTTGTTCGTCGTCGTGCGCGCATAGACGTAGTGGTCGTCGTCGATCCACAAGGTCTTGCGGTCGCCGCGTCGCAGCGCGACGAGCTCCGCGCGCGCGGCGCCGAGCTTGGTGACGACGTCGAGCGTCGATTGCTCGAACGCGCTGTAGCCGCTCCACTTCATGAAGCGCCGATTGTCGGGATCGCCGGCGCCGGGCTGCCCGTATTCGTCGCCGTAATAGATGAGCGGCACGCCGGGCGACGTGGCGACGAAGGTGAGCGCGAGCCGCTGCTTGAAGTAGGCGTCCTCGGTCGCCGGCGCCGCCGGCGGCCCGCTCCACGCTTCACCCTGCGGATCCGACGTCAGCATGCCCGCGGCTGTCGACAAGAAGCGCGCGACGTCGTGGTTGCCGATGAACGGCGACATCGGCGCATCGCCGAAGGTCGCGTCCGACGCCGCCGTCGACGCTTCCAGCGTGCGCAACGAAGCCGAGTAGGTGGCGAGCGAGTTGATCAGATCGAAGTAGATCGGAAAGTCGAACTGCGCGTCGAGCGCGTGCGGGCCGATGAAGCTCTCGATGAGCCCGCGATCGCCGTCGAAGGTCTCGCCGACGAGGTAGAAGAGCGGGCCGGCCCACTCGAAGCGATCGTGCAGCTTGGAGCGCAGCCGCACCGTCGCGGCCAAGAGGAAGTGCTTGACCGCGTCGACGCGGAAACCGTCGACGTCGGCCTCTTGCGCCCAATAGATCGCGTCGTCGACCATCGTCGTCAGCGCGTCCCAGTTCTCGTAGTCGAGGTCGGGCATGTAGGGCTCGAACCAGCAGGTCTCGCGCGGAATGAGACCGTGGTTGCCGTTCGGCTGCGACGAGTTCCAGTCGCCGCAGCCGTCGGCGGGGCCGGTGCCGCAGATGCACTGCGTGCCGTTGATGCTGAGCGGATTGAACCAGCCGTCGTTCTGATGCTGCGTCCAGTACGGATGCTCTTGATGCACGTGGTTGAGCACCGCGTCGACGATGATGCGGATGCCGTGCTGATGCGCGTGCGCGACCAGCGTCTTCAGCGCCGTCAGATCGCCGAAGCGCGGCTGCACGTCGCGCGCCGCCGACGGCCAGTAGCCGTGATAGCCGGTGTACAAGTGGTTGCCGGTGCCCATGTAGCCGCCGTCGGGGTTGGTGTTCGGCGGCGAGAGCCAGATGGTGCGCACGCCGAGCCCGTCGAAGTAGCCGGCGGTGATGGCGCTGTCGATGCCGGCGTAGTCGCCGCCCTGATAATTGGCGCGCGCGTCGGTGCTCGGATCGGCCTTGTCGTTGGTCGGATCGCCGTTCTTGAAGCGATCGGTGAAGGCGAAGTACATGAGCCCGTCGCGGAAGTCGAAGGGCGTGTCCTCGATCCAGAAGGGCACGTGCAGGTCGACGGCGGCGACGGCGTTCTTGTCGGCGGCGTGGAAGATGAGCCGATGCTTGGTCTTGGCGAGGCCCATCGTGTCGACGGTGATGAGGCCGTTGCCATCGAGCGTGGCGCCGCCCGCGGCCGCGCCATCGAGCATGACCGTGACCGACGAGACGTCGAGCCCGGCGCCGCTCGAGCCGTCGACGTACTGCACCTCGGCGTGGAGCGTGCCGTCGGCGGTCGCGGTCAGCGTCTTGAACGTGAGCTGCGGCGTCATGCAGTCGTCGACCTCGACGACCGAGTTCTCGACCCCGCCGACCCACTTCGTGTACGGCGTCGACGGATCGAGCTGCCAGGTGAGCGTGCCGCCGCTGTCGCCGGTGACGACCTTGTAGCCGTACGCGCCCGGC
>DASXOU010001041.1:0-1910 GCA_036494045.1 Polyangia bacterium
CGCGCCGAATTGGCCGTGGCGTCGATGGCCTGCACGCCGCCGACCTCGTGCACGCCGACGTTGACGCGGTCGAAGAAGCGATACTCCGCGCGCGCGCCGCCGATGAAGTCGCGCGGCGCCGGCACCGGCCGCAGAAAATTGTTCTCCGGCGCATAGTCGCGGATCGTGCGCCCGGTCGCCTCGTCGACGTTCTGCATGTTGGTGACGCCGAGGACCAGCGTCGCCGCCACGCGGTCCTCGTGATAGACGAGCTTGCCGCCGCGCAACGTGGTGTCGATGCCGAGCTCGTCGATCTTGCGGATCGACAGCACCATGCCGCGGCCGAACGACACGTAGAAATCGCCGAGCACCGCCTCGACGACGCGCCCGTTGTACTCGATCCCCCATTTCTCGACGTAAAAGGGGTTGTTGCAAAAGCGATCGCGCAGGTTCACCGGCGTGGTCGCGTCGGGCCCGCAGGCGCCGACGGGCCGATCGGGATACGCGGCCGTGTCGAAGCGGGTGAACGCGCGCCAGCGCCGCCAGCCGAGATCCACGTTCAAGCGGCTCTGGATGTCGACGAAGCGCGGGCTCGTCGTCGGCACGCCCGCGTTGTCGGTCTCGCTGATGAGCCCCGGCCCGAGATCACCGTGGTAGGAGGCGTAGAAGCTCTCGACGATGCCGACGCGCAGCGGCTCGTTCCACAAGCGAAACTCGACCGCCCGCGCCTCCGACGCCGCCAACAACGCCAGCGCGAAGGCGAGCCGTTTCACTTCAAGAGGTTCGCGACGTCATCGGCGATCAGCTTCTCGTCGCCGGCGTTGTAGCCGTTGCGCACGCGCGCGATGATCCCGCGCTTGTCGATGAGCACCGTCATCGGCGCGATCCGCTGCGGATTGTAGGCGTTGACCACGCGCGTCTCCTCGTCGAGCAGCGTGGGAAACGAAAGGTTGTAGCGCCGAGAAAACGGCAGCACCTGCGCCACCGACTCCGGCCCGTCCATCGCGATGCCGACGACGACGAGCCCGGCGTCCTTGTTCTTCTCGTACAGCGTCTCGAGCTGCGGCAGCTCCGCCTGACAGGGCACGCACCACGTGGCCCAGAAGTCGAGCAGCACCACCTTGCCGCCGAAGTCCGAGAGGTGCACCTGCTTGCCGTCGAGATCGCGCAGCGTGAAGTCGCTCGCCGGCGCGCCCGTCACCGCCGACTCGCGCGCGACCGATCCCGCCGTCGACGCGCAGCCGCAGAGCAGGACTGCAACGACGACGACGAGCGCCCGCGTCACTGCGCCAGAAGAGAATCGAGGACCGGCTCGATCGGCGACGCCGCCAGCGACTCGACCTGCATGTAGTCGACGCGCATGTTCGCCGTATCGACGACCATGTACAGCGGGAACGCGGTCACGTCGGCATACTTGGCGAGCGCGAAGCCGGGATCGATCGCGATGATGCCGTCGAGCGCGTGCTGCTCGGCCCAGCGGTTGATGTCGTCCTCGGTGGCGGCGACGCCGTACTGCCCCTCGACGACCACCTCCATGGTCACCACGCCCTTGGATGCGTAGTTCGCCTCGATGCTCGCCATCTCCGGCTGATCGTAATTGCACGGCGTGCACCAGCGCGCGGCGCCGTCGACGAGGATGAGCTTGGCGTTGGGCAGCTGGCGCACGTCGGACATCTTGATCTGCTCGAGCGGCAGCGTCGAATAGTCCGTGGTCGTCGGCGACGTCTTTCCGACGAACTGCAGGTCGGCCATGATCGTGCCCTGCCCGTAGCCGTACGGCCCCGGCGGATAGCCCGCGCTCGCCGGCGGCGCGCGGTTGGGCGTCGGATCGGTCGGCGCGCCGCATCCGACGCACGCCACGAGCAGGATCGAGATCGCGAGGCGCATGGCTCTGCCTCCTACCGTCGATTACGCGGCCGCGCGGCGACATT
>DASXOU010001042.1:0-13879 GCA_036494045.1 Polyangia bacterium
CATACGATATAAGACGCGGCTGCCGCGCGCGCTACTTCATGTCAATCGCACGCGAAGTCAATCGCACGCCTTGGCCCAACAGGGCACGCAGGTGTGATTGTTCGGACAATCCTGCTGCGGGAAGATCTGTCCCAGCCCGAGGTTCAAGCAGTCCGAGTAGCAGCGACCTTCGGCACCGAGCAGGCCCGTGCACGCGCGCGGCCCCGGCCCGCCCGGCAACATCTCCGTCGGCACGCACAAAAGCGTCGACGGGCAGACGTCCTGGTTCAAGTCCGACACTTCGCTCGACGGCACGTTCTCCGTCGGCACGCAGGTCCCCTGGCGCGAGCAGCAGGCGGGGAACGTGTAGGGCGGATTCTTCGGTGCGTCGCAGCCGGTGGTGCACGCGCCGGTCGCGGCGCCGCTGAACGGATCGTAGCAGGGCGCGCACAAGGTGCCGCTGCCGCAGGTGTGCTGATGCAGCTCGGAGGCTTTTTGTTCGATCGACGGAATGCACGTCGACATGCAGCGCCCTTCCGACGGCGTGCCGTTGAACGCGCTGCACGACGGCGGCACGTAGTTGCCGGCGCTCGAGATGATCGGATCGGGCGCGCAGAATCCGCCCGGACACGTCGCCAGGAGCGACTGCTCACCGGGCGGCACGTTCGCCGCCGGCACGCAGTGCGCGCCGCCGCACGCCGGCGCGCACGCGGGGAACGTCGACGGATCGACGACGGGCGGCCCGCTCCACGGACAAGTCAGCACCACCGGCGGCTTGGCCGGCATGTCGCACGACAGCGTGCACGCGCCCGTCGCGGCCGTCGGATCGGCCGCCGTAGGATTGAAGCAGGGCGCGCACTTTTCGCCGGCCGCGCACACGTCTTGCGGCAGCTGCGCCGCCTCGCCCGCCACCGGCGGCAGGCAGGTCGACAGGCAGCGCCCTTCGGCGCCGGCGATCGACGTGCACGACTTGGGCACGAAGTTTCCGCCCGACGTGATCAACGGATCGGGCACGCAGAAGCCGCCAGTGCAGCTTTGCAAGAGCGCCTGCTCGGCGGCGGGCACGTTCGCGGCCGGCACGCAGTGCGCGCCGCTGCACGCGCCGTCGCAGGCGGGGAACGTCGACGGATCGACGACGGGCGGGCCGGTCCACGGGCAGCTCAAGATCGTCGGCGGATCGGCCGGCTGATCGCACGCGATCGAGCAGGCGCCCGTCGGTGCCGTCGGATCGGCCGCGGTCGGATTGAAGCAGGGCGCGCACTTCTCGCCATCGTCGCACGTGTCTTGCGGCAGCTGCGCCGCTTGCGCGGCCACCGACGGCAAGCAGACCGACACGCAGCGCCCTTCGGCGCCGGCGACCGACGCGCAGCTCTTGGGCACGAAGTTGCCGCCGGTCTCGATCAACTTGTCGGGCGCGCACAAGCCGACCATGCCGTCCTTGGTCGTGCACGAATCGAGCAGCGACTGCTGCGCCGCCGGCACGTCCGTCGCCGGCAGACAGTGAGCGCCGCCGCACGCCGGCGCGCAATCGCCGAACGAATTCGGATCGAGCAGCGGCGGGCCCGTGTATGGACACATGCCGCCGCCGTCGCTGCCGCCGGCGCCGCCGTCGGCGCCGCCGCAGATGAGCGCGTTGATGTTGCACGCGCCCGTCGACACTTGCGTCACCGGGTTGATGCACGGCACGCACAATTCGCCGTCGCCGCAGCCGTCCTGTCCGAGCAGCGCCGACTGCGGATTGTTCGACACCAGCGGAATGCACTGCGACAAGCAGACGCCGGCCGCGTTGCCCACCGACGACGTGCACGGCGCCGGCACGAAGCCGCCGCCGCCTTCGATGATCGGATCGGGCATGCACACGCTCTTGCCGTCGCTGCACGCGGTCAGGTTCGACGCCAGCGCCGGCAGCACTTGATCGTCGGGCACGCAGTGCGCCGGCCCGTCGTCGCAGCAGGTCGCGAGGCCGCGCGATTCTGGATCGTAGCCGGGCTGCGGATCGGAGACGCACGGATCGAAGATGTAGCCGCTGCCGCTGCCGTTGCCGCCGCTGCCGGCGCTCTTCGATCCGCAACCGCCGACGGCGACGCCGACGACGCACGCGGCGAGAACGAGTCCACGCATGCTGCCCCTCCACGTCGGACGTAAGCACGACGCGGCCCCGTCGAGAAGCGGCTGCGTTGACGCAGCCTGCGGCCTAGCTGACGCGCCCGCGGATGGTCTCGAGCGCGAAGCGCGCCGAGCGCTGCTGTCCGTCGGCGTAGCTCTCGGTCGGATCGCTCATGCGCGACAAGTGCGCCTCGACGTCGCCGCGCTCCTCGGCGTCGAGCGTGCTCCACGCGCCGAGCACGAGCTCCGCGTCCTCCGAGAGCATCGCCCCCCAGAACTCCTCGACGTCGTCGTAGCGGCTCATCGCGCAGCTATACTCCACCCATGTCCGAATGGTGGCAATCGTTCTTCGACGACGATTATCTGCACTTGTGGGGCGCCGACAACCAGGCGCGCACGGCCGCCGAGGTCGACGGCATCTGGAAGCTGCTCGGCCTGCAGGCCGGCAGCCGCGTCCTCGACGCGCCCTGCGGCTACGGCCGAATCTCGCAGCCGCTGGCCGCGCGCGGCGCGATCGTCCTCGGCGTCGATCAGTCGCAGCCGCTCGTCGCCCATGCCGAGCGCAACCGCGACGGCGTCGGCAGCGATCGGCTGAAATATCGTGTCCACGATCTGCGCGCGCCGCTCGACGACGGCGGCTTCGACGCCGCCCTCAACGTCTTCAGCTCGCTCGGCTACGGCAGCGAAGACGACGATCTCGCCGTGCTCACGACGCTGCGCCGCGCCGTGCACGCCGGCGGCCGCGTGTTCATCGACACCAATCACCGCGACGTGATGGCGACGTTCTTCGCGCGCGGGCAGAAGCCGTCGCAGCGCCACCCCGACGGCACGCTCTTCGTCGAGGAGCCGCGCTTCGACACGATCGCCGGCCGCGTCGAGACCACCTGGTATTGGTCGGGGCCGCGCGGCCACGGCCAGAAGAGCGGATCGATCCGCATCTATTCGATCACCGAGCTGGTGGCTTTGATGAAGCGCGCCGGACTGGCGCTGGTCTCGGCGCACAAGGGCTGCTCGCCCGAGCCGTTCGTCCCCGAAGGGCCGAGCCTGGGCGGCCGCGTCGGGCTCGTCGCCAAACCGATGTGACCCGTCCGCGAGCTACTTCTTGTCGGATCTACAAGAAGCTGTCGTGATAGCTCGTGTCTTCGATACGTAACGCCGCCGCCGTCGGCGACAGCGGCTGATAGGTGTCGAGCATGACCGCGAGCTCGTCGGTGGCCTTGGCGCCGATGCTGCCTTCGTAGGCGCCCGGATGCGGCCCGTGCGGAATGCCCGCCGGATGGTGCGAGACGCTGCCGGGGCCGACGCCCTTGCGCGACGTGAAGTTGCCGCGGCAGTAGAAGATGAACTCGTCGCAATCGACCGACGCGTGCGGATAGGGGCACGGCACCGAATCGGGGCCGAAGTCGACCGGCCGCGGCACGAAGCTGCAGATGAGCGCGCCGCGGGCGGCGAAGGTGCCATGCCACGTCGGCGGCAGATGCACCGACGACACGCGCGGCTGAAAATTGAGGATGGGAAACGCCCACGGATAAACGGTGCCGTCCCAGCCGACGACGTCGAGCGGCGAGGCCGCCCATTCGAACGCGGAGAAAGCGCCGCCGCGCTTGACCGTGACGGTGCGGATGCCCTCGTCGCGCGGCGCGCTGAACGCGGGCGTCTTGAAGTCGCGGTGCGAGTACGGCGCGTCCATGCGCAGTTGGCCGACGTCGTTGCGGAACTGCTTGAGCGGCCCGACGCCGCCGGCGGCCTCGATCGACAGCCAGTATTGCGCGCCGCCGTCGAGCACGAAGCGGTGCACTAGGCCCCGTGGCACGTACACGTAGTCGCCGGCGGCGAAAGCGACGTCGCCAAGCACCGAGCGTAGGGTGCCGCCGCCTTCGTGGATGTAGTAGAGGTCGTCGCCGTCGCCGTTCGAGAAGTAGATGGGATCGTCGGCGCCCGGCTTGACGACGCCGAGCGTGACGTCGCGGTTGAAGAGGAGCGGCACGCGCGCGTCGACGGGCGCGCGCTTCTCGCCGGCGAGCTTCTGCGACCAATAGTGGCGCTTGCGCAGCGGCCGCGCGGCGGCGTCGGCGGGCGTCGACGGCGCCGGCCAGCCGTGCGCGAGCTCGACGGGGCGCTGCGCGTGCGGGCGGCCGCGGTGATAGAGAATCGTGTAGGGCCCGTCGAAGCCTTCGCGCGTCAGGCACTCCTCGTAGCGCAGCTCGCCGCCTTCGCGCAGCGCGACGTGATGCTTCTTCGCAACCGTGCCCGCGACGCGCCGCTCGAGCATTACGACACGCGCGCGCCGAGGCCGCGCTCCTGCCGCTGCTGCCGCTCGATGCTCTCGAAGAGCGCACGGAAGTTGCCCGCGCCGAAGCCGTTCGATCCCTTGCGCTGGATGATCTCGAAGAAGAAGGGTCCGGCGTTCTTGTCGCCGAGGTGGTGGCTCGACTCCTTCAAGAATATTTGCAGCAGATACTTTCGCGCCGCTTCGCCGTCGACGAGGATCTCGAGCTGGCGCAAGATCTCGATGTTCTCGTCGATGCTGCCGACGCCGATCTCCTTCAGCCGCTCGGGCATCATGTCGTAATACGCGCCCGGCGTCGGCATGAACTCGACGTTCTTGGCGCGCATGCCGCGCACGGTGGTGATGATGTCGCCGACGCTGAGCGCCGCGTGTTGCACGCCGTCGCCGCGATGGTCCTCGGCGAACAGGTTGATCTGCGAATCCCTGAAGAACGGCCGCATCGGCTCGTTGTTGGCGAACTTCACCGGCGACGACGGATCGATCATCACCACCGACTTCAGCCCCGAGCCTTCGACCGCGTCTTTGGCGACGTCGCTGGTGTGGAACTGCACCGTCCAGAAGCGCTCGAAGCCGAGCACGTGCTCCATCCACAACAGCGCCGGCGCCATCGTCTGGAAGTTCGTCGTGATGTGATCGACGGTCTTGAAGCCGAACGCGTTGCTGCCGCCGATCGGCTTTTTGTGCTCGACGAGCCCGGGAAAGAGCGCGCGATAGCCCTTGCGCTCGACGAAGCGGAACGTGGTGTCGCCGAACGGCGTGGTGATGCTGAACATCGCCAGCGCTCCGCCGTCGTCGGAGAAGCGCATGATGTCGGAGATCATCGTGCCGCCGCGCTCGTCGAGCAGCTTGAAGGTCTTCTCGATGTCCTCGACCTGGAACACGATGGTCCCGACGCCTTCGGGATGCTTGCGCAGCCAACGCCAGGCGCGCCCGCCTTCACCGACGGGCTCGCAGATCACGAAGGTGACGCCGCCGGCGTTGAACACGGCCGACTTCTGCCGCCCATCCGCTTCGAGCTCGCCCGACGACACGCCGGTCTCGGCGAAGTCGAGCTTGTCGAGGAAGAAGCGGCGCACGCGCTCGAGATCCTCGACGTAATAGAGCAGCGACTCGATCTTGCGAATTCCGAGCGACTCCAGCTTGGCCATTACTTCTTTGCTCCCTCCGCGTCCGGTTGGCGATCGGCGTGTGCCGCGATGAATGGTTGTAAGCGCATGCACGCCTCTTCGACGCGGGCGAGCAGCGGCCAGCGCGCGACGTCGAGCTCGAAGCGGCGCGCGGCGTTGAGCTGTGGCACCAGGCAGACGTCGGCGAACGACGGCGCGTCACCGACGAGAAACACGCCCGCGGTCGGCTCGGCCGAGACCTGCAGCGCGTCGAGCCCGCGCGCGATGAAGTCGGCCGCGGTCTTCTTCGGATCGAGCCCGCCGTCGCTGAACAGCTTGAGCGTCGGCAGGTTCTGAAAGGGCTGAATGCCCGCGTTCACCACTTCGGCGAGCTGCCGAGAGCGCGCGCGCAGATAGACATCGGCCGGCAACAGCGACGGTTTCGGCGCGTGCTCCTCGAGAAACTCGAGGATCGCCATCGACTGCGAGAGCTGCCGCCCGTCGTCGAGCACCAGCGTCGGCACCTGCGCCATCGGATTGAGCGCGCGATAGCCGTCCTGCCGGTTGTCGCCGACGGCGGGCAGGATGTTGACCGCGACGTACTCGTAGGCGATGCCTTTGTAGGCGAGCGCGATGCGCACGCGCCACGACGCCGACGAGCGCCAGTAGTTGTAGAGCTTCATCGGCTTGCCTCACTCATGGCGTCACCACTTTCTGCGCGATGCGTCCGAACCAGCTTTCGCCGGCAGCGCCGCGCGCCTCGATCTCGACGGTGTCGCCCGGCTTCATGAACGGCGTCTCCGGCTTGCCCTTTTCGATCGTCTCGATCATGCGCCGCTCAGCGAGACAAGAAATTCCGCGCGCGCGATCGGCGTTCGACACCGTGCCCGAGCCGACGATGGTGCCGGCGGTGAACGCGCGCGTCTTACAGAGGTGCGCGACCAGGTCGAAGAACGAGAAGTGCATCTCGGGCCCCGCGTCGCAGTCGCCGACGACGCTGCCGTTGTAGGTCGTGCGCACGCGCGCGTGCAGCCGACCGTCACGCCACGCATCGCCGAGCTCGTCGGGCGTGACCGCGAACGGCGAGAACGCCGTCGCCGGCTTGGACT
Source organism: Polyangia bacterium (assembly GCA_036494045.1). GTDB lineage: Bacteria > Myxococcota_A > Polyangia > Palsa-1104 > Palsa-1104 > JAQBQH01. Next base: position 6,591 of record DASXOU010001042.1, read on the forward strand.
GGAAGAAGCCGAAGCTCTTGGCCAGCTCCGTCGGCACGAGGCTGCGCAGCGTGATGTCGTTGGCCAGCATCACCAGCTTGACGTGTGCGGCCGCGTCGGCGGCGCGCGTGCCTTGCGGCGTGTCGTCGAGGACGACGCAGACCTCCGACTCGAAGTCGAGGCCCCACGCCGGATCGGCGACCGCGATGTCGTCGGTGGGCGCGAGCAGCACGCCCGAGCCGCCTTGATAGACGAGCGGATCCGAGCGCAGCGTCTCGGGCGGCTCGGCGCCGCGCGCCTTGCGCACCAGGATCACGTGGTTCAAAAACGCCGAGCCGTCGACCCACTCGTACGCGCGCGGCAACGGCGCATGCAGCGCGCGCACGTCCAGCGGCAGCGACGGGCCGTTTCCTCTTTCGAGGCGATCGGCGAGCGCGCGCAGCTCGGGCTCGGCGCGCGGCCACTCGTCGAGCGCCGCTTGCAGCGTCGGCGCGATCGACGCCGCCGTCGCGTAGCGCGCGCCGTCGCGCGAGACTATGACCAGCGTCCCGTCGCGTCCGCCCGCCCTGAGGGTCGCGAGCTTCATGCGCGCTTCTCTACCACGCCGCGACGCGCGAACCAACCGACGATGCGCTCGAGCGCGCGCGCGTCCTCGTCGTCGAACGTGCCCGGACGCTCGGAGTCGACGTCGAAGACCGCGAGCAGCCGCCCGTTGCGATCGACGACGGGTACGACGATCTCCGAGCGCGACCGCGAATCGCACGCGATGTGCCCGGGGAACTTCTCGACGTCCTCGACGACGACGGTCTTGCGCTCCTGGGCGGCCGTGCCGCACACGCCCTTGCCGAACGCGATCTCGAGGCATCCGAGCGTCCCCTGATACGGCCCGACTCGCAGCAGCATTGGCCCGACCACGCGATAGAACCCCGTCCACAGGTGTCCGAATCCGTTGTGCAGCACACAGCTGATGGTCGCCATCGCCGCGATTTCATCGTCGAGCCCGTCGAGGATGGCGTCGAGCTGCGTCTCCAGCTCCGCATATGCCTCGCGCTTGCCGCGGTCGCGCACGTCGAGCGTCGTTTCGGCCATGGCCCCCCATAACACGAACCGCAGCCCGATGGCCCGCGGCAGCGCGGCGGGGAACAAACTCTATGACCCATGTCATTGCCTGTTGAACGTTTTCCGGATTCGTCGTATGAACGCATCGTGCGCTGGAGTGCATTTGCGGCGTGCTTTTTCGGGCTTTCGTTGGTGGCGGGCTGTTTCCACCCCGACGTGAAGAACGGCGGGTTCGCTTGCTCGATGACCGACGATCCGCCGTGCCCGCAAGGGTTCTTTTGCGTCAACGGGCTCTGCGAAGATCACCCGGGCACGTCGACTGACGTCGATTTCGCCAGCGGCGGCGCCGGTGGCGGCGGCGGCGGCGGCACGGGTGGCGGCGGCGGTGGCGGCGCGTCGACGGACATGGCGCACGCATCGTTCGATCTCGCGACCTCGGCGCCCGATATGGCCGGCGCCGCGTGCGGCATGCAAGCCGACCCGTGCACCAACGACGACGACTGCTGCAATATGATCTGCTTCCCCGGCGGCTCCGGCAGCCTCTGCCTCTTCTAACTCACGCCTGAAGAATCACTGACGCCCGACGAGCTAGTCTTCGTCGGCGGCGGCCGGCTCGTCCTCGGACTCGTGCAGATCCTCGGGCTCGGTCTCGCCCGCGAAGTTCGACCGTGGCTCTCCGCCGCCACCACCGCCGCCACCGCCACCGCCACCACCACCGCCGCCGCTCATGCGTCCCTGCACCAGCTTGGCCGGCTCGTCCTTGACCGGCGCGACGAACGTCTCCCACGCCGCCGCCGCCTTGAGCGCGTCGCCGAGGCTCATGCCCTTGCGCACCATCTCGTTGACGCGCGCCTTGGCCTCGGGCGTCAAGCGTCGCGCCGGCACCACCGCGGGCGGGTCCTCGCCCTGCTGCAGCTTGCCACGCGACGGCGCCGCCGCCGGCTTCTTCACCGGCGGCGCGGCGGCCGCTGCCGGCTTGGCCGCGCGCGGAGTCTCTTGTTCCTCGCCGTCGAGATCGAAGTCCTCGTCGTCGTCGTCTTCGTCGGACTCGTCGACGGCGCCTTCGGGCGCCTCGTCCTCGACGACGGCCGGCTTCTTCGCCGCTTTACCGGCGGCCGCCTTCTTCGGCGCCTTGGGGGTCGCGGCCTTCTTCCCTTTGCTGGGCGTCTTGGCTGGCATGGTTGCGATCTAACACATGCCGCGGAAAAAAAAACCAGCCGCTAGTTTTGCGGTAGCTTCGCCGGATGCCTGCCGCTTTTCTCGGCGCCCTGGCGCTGACCACGACGCTCGCCATTCCCGTCGAGCGCTATCAGCTCCCCAACGGCCTCGGCGTCGTCCTGCACGAAGATCATCGCGTCCCCAGCGTCGTCGTCGACATCCTCTTTCACGTCGGCTCCAAAGACGAGCGCCGCGGCCGCACCGGCTTCGCGCACCTGTTCGAGCACCTCATGTTCATGGGCACGAAGAACGTCCCCAACGGCACCTTCGACGCCATCCTCGAAGGCGCCGGCGGCTACGACAACGCGTCGACGAACGAGGACTACACCAACTACTTCGAGAGCGGCCCGTCGAGCCTCTTGGAGACGTTCTTGTGGCTCGAGGCCGATCGCCTCTCGTCGCTGCCCGACGACATGACCAAGGCCAAGGTCGATCTGCAGCGCGACGTCGTCAAGAACGAGCGCCGCCAGAGCTACGAGAATCGCCCGTACGGACGCGCCGAGCTGATCGTGCCCGACAAGCTCTATCCGGCCGGGCATCCCTATCACCATCCCGTGATCGGCTCGCACGCCGATCTGGACGCCGCCAGCGTCGACGACGTCAAGGCGTTCTTCCGCCAGTTCTACGTGCCGTCGAACGCCTCGCTCGTCATCACCGGCGACTTCAGCGCCGCCGACGCCAAGCGGCTCATCGACAAGTATTTTTCGTGGATGCCGAAGCGCCCGGTGCCGCCGCACGCGGCGCCCAAGCCGGCGTCGCTGGCCAAGCCCGTGCGCGTGCGCCTCACCGACGCCGTGCAGCTGCCGCGCGTGATGCTGGTGTGGCACTCGCCGAGCGCCTACACCGACGGTGACGCCGACTGCGATCTGCTCGCCGCCGTGCTCGGCGGCGGCCACTCGTCGCGCCTCTACGCGTCGCTGGTCTACGACAAGAAGCTCGCCGAATCGGTCGAGGTCGAGCAGCGCACGCTCTTTTACGGCTCGGAGTTCGTGATCGTCGCGACCGCGCAGTCGGGCCACACCGCCGCCGAGCTCGAGCAGGCGATCGACGAAGAGCTGGCGCGCCTCGACAGCTCGCCGCCGACGGACGCCGAGCTCGAGCGGGCGCGCGCCTACGTGCAGACCAAGCTCTTGCATGATCTCGAAGGCCAGGTGCAGCTAGCCGGCACGCTCGCCTACTTCGAGATGCGCTTCGGCAACGCCGCCGAGCTGTCGCGTCGCTATCTGGCGCGCTACGACGTGGTGCCGCTGCCGTCGCTGACGTCGTGGGCGAAGCGGGTGTTGTCGGCGCCGCGGCTCACGGTCGTGATCGATCCGGAGGCGGCCAAGTGAGGCGCGCGAAAATCGTCGCGATCGCCGCCTTCGCTGCCTGCGTCGCGCTGGGCACGTCGCTGCCGGCCTCGGCCGGCAAGCCCGATCTGACGGTGCGTCCGCCGATCGCGGCGCAGCCGATCTGGAAAGCGCCGATTCCCGCGTCGCGTCCGAGCGCGCGCGGCTACGAGCTCGTGGTGTTGCCCGATCACGATCTTCCGATCGTGCACGTGCTCATCACCGTCCGCGCCGGCAGCGCGCTCGATCCATCGAATCGTCCCGGCCTCGCCGCCGCCGTCGCCGGCATGCTCGAGGACGGCGGCGCCGGCAGCCGCAGCGCGCCCGAGCTGGCGCAAGCGTTCGCCGATCTCGGCACCGAGATCGAGGAGCACGTCGACACCGATCAGGTGCAGCTCGCGGTCACCGTGCTCTCGCGCAACCTCGACGCGGCGCTGGAGCTGCTCTTCGATCTCGTCGAGCGCCCGCGCTTCGATCCGGCCGACTGGCAGCGCGCGCAGGCGCGTCGCATCGACGAGATCCGCCGCCGCAACGACGAGCCCGAGCACATCGCCGACGACGTCTTCGAGCACGTCCTCTACGGCGACCACCCCTACGGCCATCCGTTCCTCGGCACCGTCGAGTCGGTGCGCGCCATCACCGTCGACGAGCTGCGCGCGTTCTGGGCGGCAAACTACCAGCGGCCGAACGTCACCTTCGTGCTCGTCGGCGACACCGAGAAGCTCGACCTGGCCGCGCCGCTCGGCCGCGACGAGAAACGCACGCGCGCGCCCAAAGCGCCGCCGTCGCTGCCGGCGCCGCGCGAGCTGCCGCCGCGGGTCGTGCTCGTCGATCGCCCGGGCGCGCCGCAATCGGAGATTCGCGTCGGCACGCTGGGCGCGCGCCGCGGCACGTCCGACTTCGCCGCGCTCACGCTGCTCGAGACCATCCTCGGCGGCTCGTTCACCTCCCGCCTGAACCTGAACCTGCGCGAGAAGCACGGCTACACCTACGGCGCGCGCGCGCAGTTCGATCTGCGCACGGTGACCGGCCCCTTCGTCGCCTCCGCGGGCGTGCGCACCGACGCGACCGCCGCCGCGTTGCGCGAGACGGTCGCCGAGATCGCCGGCATGCGCGCGCCGATCTCGGCCGAGGAGCTGCACAAGGGCCGCGCGCTGGTCATGCACACGATCGTCGACGCGTTCAGCGACGGCAGCGAGACCGCCAACTACCTCGCCGATCTGATCGCGCACCGCATCCCGCTCGACGCCTGGTCGAAGCTGCCCGCGGAATTGGCCGCGCTCGACATCGCCGCCACCACGCGCGTCGCCGCCTGGGCCTTTCGCCCCGACGCGCTCACCATCGTCGTCGTCGGCGATCGCAAGCTCGTCGAGCCCGAGCTGCGCAAGCTGCCGTTCGTCAAGTCGCTCGAGATCCTCACGCCGTAGGCGGCGGCGCCGCCGGCGACGGGCGCCCACCGGTGTCGCGCAGCCGCAGCTCGCCGCGCAGCTTGTCGAACTTCTCGTGCAGCTCGGCGATCTCGACCATCGCGCGCACGTTGACGCGATAGTCGGCTTCGCTGCGCACGCGATCCTTCGAGTCCTGCCGGTTCTGGCTCATCATGATGATCGGCGCCTGCAGCGCGGCCAGCATCGACAAGATCAAGTTGAAGCCCATGAACGGCGCCGGATCGAACCGATAGGGCCCGATGAGGTTCCACAAGATCCACACCGCCATCGTGCCGATGAACAGGCCGATGAAGCGCCACGAGCCGCCGAACGACGCCACTTCGTCGGCGACGCGATCGCCGAGCGTGGCGCCGCCTTCGATCAATTCGTTCGGATCCTGCACGCGCTGCTTGAGCAGCTTGTCGGCTCGGCGGATGCGCTTGGCCAGCGCCGACAACACGTCGAGCGACGCGTCCGGTTGCTTACGTAAGAATGACACGAACTCGGGACGCTCGAGCACCAACGCCTCGACGTCGGTGAGCGCGACGGCGGTGGTCGAGCGGTTGCCGCCGTCGAGCAGCGACAGCTCGCCGCACAATTCGCCGGGCTCGAGCACGTCGAGCACCAGCTTCTCGCCGCCTTCGTCGGTGACGCTGAGCTCGATCCTTCCTGTACGAATGACGTAACAAAGGCCGCCTTGATCGCGTTCGTGAAACAATTGCTGCCCGGCCTTGAAGGTCACCTCATCCATGAGCTCGGCAACGGCGGCGCGCTCGTTGTCGTCCATCGGCAAAAACAGCGGGATGTCTTTCAAAAACGCGGCATTGGCAGGCATCCGCGCATGCTAGCCTGGATTTAACGTTTCATGCGCAGTCGTGTCTTCGATCTCGTGACGGCGACGGCGCGAAAGCCGATGGCGAGACAAGAGAGCGAGCCCGACGACGCGGAGCTGGTGGCGCGCTTTCTCGGCGGCGATCGCGCGGCGTTCGACGCCTTGGTCGTGCGCTATCAGCGCCCCATCTATTGGCTCGCCTATCGCTACGTCGGCAACGACGCCGACGCCAAGGACGTGGCGCAGCGCGCATTGGTGCAGGCGTTCGTCAAGGTGCGGGCGCTCCGCCAGGTGGCGTCGTTTCGCTCGTGGGTCTATCGCGTGGCGGCGAACCTGGCGCTCAACGTGGTGCGCGATCGCAAGCCGGCGGCGGTGCTCGACGACGACGTGGCGGCGGCGCCGGCGCGCGAGCGGCTGATCGAAGACGAGACGCAACGGCAGCTGCGCCGGGCGGTGGCGCAATTGCCGCCGCAGCAGCGGCTGGTCGTCGAGCTGCGCGTGTTCGAGGAGCTGCCGTTCCGCGCCGTCGCCGAAGTGGCCGAGTGCAGCGAAGACGCGGCCAAGGTCAATTTTCATCACGCGCTCAAGAAGCTGCGCGTGCTCATGAACGAGGAGAAGGACCAATGACCGACGACGAGCTGGAGACGCGGCTCCGACGGTTGGACGCGCGGCCGGAAAAGGACGCGGCGTTCTGGGACGGCATGGCCGCGGCCGTGCGCGATGGCGTCGGACGCGAGCAGTCGCGGCGCGCGGCCTCGCGGCGGCGTCGCTGGGCCGCCTCGGGCGGCGGCATCCTGGCTGTCGCGGCGGCGCTGGCGCTGTGGCTGCGCGCGCATCATCCCGTGCCGCCGGCGCACGAGCCGATGGGCGATACGTTTCACGTGTTCGAGGATCTCGAGCCCGGCGAGCTGCTCGAAGAGCTGAGCCCGGCCGACGTCGAGCGCCTGGCCAAAGCATTCAACAAAGGAGCCTGAGATGAACCGCGTGATGGTGATGATCGTGTGTGGCAGCCTCGCGATGGCGGCGCCGGCGATGGCGCAGCCCGACGGCGGCAAGCGCGCGCAGGTGCGGCAGAAGATCGTCGACTACGCGATGTCGCAGATCCAGCAGCAGCTCGCGCTCGACGCGCCGACGCTGCAGCGCTTCCGCGCCGTCGCCGACAAGTACGAGGGGCAGATCGCGGGGCTGCACAAAGAAGTCGGAATGGCGGTCAAGGAGCTCAAGGCGCAGCTCGCCGCCGCGCAGCCCGACGACGCCAAGCTCTCGCAGCTGGCCGACACCATCATCAACGACCGCACCAAGGTGCAGGCGCTCGAGGCGCAGCGCACCGCCGACAATCGCAGCGTGCTGACGCCGGCGCAGTTCGCCAAGCTGATCGTGACGTGGCCGCAGATCAACCGGCAGATCAAGATCGAGATGTACAAGGCGATGCACGGCGGCCAGGCA
>DASXOU010001043.1:0-15342 GCA_036494045.1 Polyangia bacterium
GTGGGGGCGCAGGGGTCGTCAATGATGCTGTTCTGCCTTGCGCTCGCCGCGTGCGCGACCGCCGCGCCGGCGGCGTCGAGCGCGCCGTCGGTGAGCACGCCGGCGCCGAGCGACGAGAGCGCGCGCAGCGACGACGGCGCCGATCGCTGGAAGCAGCGGACCAGCGTCGCCGGCTGCCGTGATCCGCTCATCGCGCTGGCGCACGCCGATCTCGCCGCCTTTCGCCTCGGCACGTGCGGGCGCATCGACGCCGAGCGCGCGTTCGGCGGCAGCGGCGACCAGGCGAGCCGCTTCGATCAGTTCGGCGAGTACCGCGTCTACACCGTCGGCGGCAACAGCATCCTCGTCTGGCTCCTCGCCGACAACATCCGCGTCATGCAGCTCCTCTATCCCAAGCTGTCGCAGCCGATCGCGACCTTGCTCGGCGCGCCCGATGCCAAGGTGCCGAGCCAGCTCTCGAGCGCCTGGGAGCAGTGGATCTACGCCGGTCGCGGGATCGCGGCCCACGTCAAGCCGGCGACGGGCGAAGTGATCACGCTGTTCGCCTTCCAGCCGACCACCGTCGCCGCGTTCCTCGCGAGCGACATCGCGCGCGTATCGAAGAGCGAAGCTCCGATCGAAGAACTGAAGTGAGTGAGGATCCGATGTCGATCGAAAAGGATGTGAAGTCGTCGGGCCCCGATGAAGAGACGGTGCACGGCAAGTCGTCCGTGCTGACCGACATTCCCGCGGTGATCGCGGCCGATCTGCGCGTCGACGTCGGCGACGGCGAGAAGCGTCCGCAACGCGCGCGTACGCTGACGCCGACGCCGCCGCCGGGCGTTGCCGGGTCGGAGGGCCACGAGGTCCAGTCGATCAACGTCGAGCCGGGCACGCGCGTCGGCCAATACGAGATCATCCGCGAGCTCGGCTCGGGCGGCATGGGCACGGTCTACCTGGCGCGCGATCTGCGCCTCGGCCGCCGCGTCGCGATCAAGTTCCTGCAGTCGAAGAGCCAGGACATGACCCGCCGCTTCATCCTCGAAGCGCGCGCCACTGCCAGCTGCAGCCACGAGAACATCGTCATCATCTACGAGGTCGGCCACTACAAGGGCAACCCGTTCATGGTGCTCGAGTACCTGCACGGGCAGGTGCTGAGTGACGTCGCCAAGAAGGACATGAAGCTGCCGCCGGCGCGCATGGTCGAGCTCATGCTGCCGGTGGTGCGCGCGCTCGTGTGCGCCCACGAAAAGGGCATCGTCCACCGCGATCTCAAGCCCGACAACGTGTTCGTCACCGAATCGGGCTCGGTCAAGGTGCTCGACTTCGGCATCGCCAAGGTGGTGCAGGGCAAGAGCGAGCCGTCGGCGCCCGTGTCGCTGCCGCTCGACATCGGCGTCGACGAGTCGAACGCCAGCGAGAAGACCCAGGCCAACGCCGTCGTCGGCACCGTCAAGTACATGTCGCCCGAGCAGTGGGGCATTGGCGTCGACGTCGATCACCGCACCGACATCTGGTCGGCCGGCATCATGATGTTCCAGATGCTCGCCGGCCGCCATCCGCTGCCGCCCGACTCGCCGCCGGTCATCACCGCCGCGGTGAAGCAGCCGATGACCAAGCTGCGCTCGGTCGCGCCCGACGTGCCGTCCGATCTGGCCGACGTCGTCGATCGCTGCCTCATGAAGAGGCGCGAAGATCGCTTCCCCGACGCCAAGGCGCTCTTGCGCGCGCTCGAGCCGTTTCAGCCGGGCGTGGTCGCGCGCACGCTGCAGGGCGATACCAGCCCGTACGCGGGACTGAGCTCGTTCCAGGAGAGCGACGCCGGCCGCTTCTTCGGCCGCTCGCGCGAGATCGCGGCGATGGTGGCGCGCATCCGCGAGCGTCCGCTCATCGGCGTGCTCGGACCGTCGGGCGTGGGCAAGTCGTCGCTGGTACGCGCGGGCCTGGTGCCCGCGCTCAAGCGCTCGGGCGAGGCGTGGGAGTCGTTCGTGCTGCGCCCGGGACGCCAGCCGTTGTCGTCGCTGTCGACGGTGCTGGCGCCGATCCTCGCGGTGGCGGCGGCCGTCGACGAGAAGGAGCTTCCCGCGCGACTGCGCGCCGAGCCGGGCCTCCTCGGCCGCGTCATTCGCCGCTACGCCAAGAACAACAACACCAACGTGCTGCTCCTCGTCGATCAGTTCGAGGAGCTCTACACGCTCGTCGCCGATCCGGCCGAGCGCACCGCGTTCACCGCGGCGCTCGCCGGTCTCGCCGACGATCCGGCGTCGCCGACGCGCGTGGTGATCTCGTTGCGCTCGGACTTCCTCGATCGCGCGTCCGAAGATCCGGCGTTTATGGCCGAGCTGAGCCAGGGCCTCTTCTTCGTGACCCAGCCGAGCCGCGAGGGTTTGCGCGACGCGCTGGTGCAGCCGGCCGAGCTCGCCGGCTATCGCTACGAGAAGCCCGAGATCGTCGACGACATGCTCAACCACCTGGCGACGACGTCGAGCGCGCTGCCGCTCCTGCAGTTCGCGGCGTCGAAGCTGTGGGAGTCGCGCGATCGCGACGGCAAGCAGCTGACGATGACCAGCTACGAGGCGCTCGGCGGCATCGCCGGCGCGCTCGCCAGCCACGCCGACTCGGTCATGGGCGAGCTGACCTCGCAGTCGCGGGCGCTCGCGCGAGCCGTGCTCTTGCGATTGGTCACGCCCGAGCGCACGCGCGCCATCGTCACCATCGACGAGCTGACCGAGCTGTCGGCCGAGCGCGGGGAAGTGCGCAAGCTCGTCGATCTCCTCGTGAGCGCGCGCCTCCTCGTCATCCAGACCGGCGACGGCGGCGCCGGGGCCACCGTCGAGATCGTGCACGAGTCGCTCATTCACTCCTGGCCGGCGCTGCATCGCTGGCTCGAGGAGACGCAGGAGGACTCGCAGTTCCTCGAGCAGCTGCGCAACGCCGCCAAGCAGTGGCAGGGCAAGGGGCGCGATCCGGGCCTTCTGTGGCGCGGCGAGATGGTCGAAGAAGCGGGGCGCTTCTCGCGTCGCTATCGCGGCGAGCTCGGCCGGCAGCAGCGCGACTTCTTGAAGGCAGTCTTCGATCTCGACGCGCGCGCGGCCCGACGGCGCCAGGCGGCGGCGATCGGCGGCGGCGTGTTTCTCGCCGGCCTCCTGGTGGCGGCGATCATCGCGCTCGTCGTCATCCGCGACTCGCAGCGACGCGCCGAGAAGTCGGCGGTGACGGCGCGCCAGGCCGAAGGCGAGGCCAAGCAGCGCCTGGCCGAAGTGCAGGCCGAGGAGCTCGCGCGCCGGCGCGCCGAAGCCGAGAAGGCGGCGGCGCAAGCAGCGACGGCCAAGGCCGAGAGCACCGTCGAGATGACCAACGACGAGCTCAAGAAGCGTAACGTCGAGCTGCGCGAGTCGCTCGAGAACGCCGAGGAGCTGCGCGCGAGCGCGGTGGCGGCCGAGGCGCACGCCGAGACCAGCGCACAGGCGGCGATCGCCGCCAAGAAGGATACCGAGGTGCTGCTGGTGCGCGAAAAGCAGCGGGCCGCGCGCCTCGAGTCGCAGCTCGGCAGCCCCGTGCTCGACGAGCTCAAGTGACAGGGCCAAAGGGCAGAGTCAGGGGACGATACGCGATGACTACATTAATGAGGGGGACGGCGGGCCTGGTCGCCGCGCTCGTACTGACCGCCACCGCGGCGCGAGCGGACCAGCCGCGATCGTCGCCGCCGACGGTGTCGACGCAGGCGCAGTCGGAGCTGCCGGGCAGCCGCGCCGCCGAGCGTCCGTGGGTGCGCGGCGTGTCGGTCAAAGAGCAGAAGGCCGCGCTCGAGCTGTTCCGCGAGGCCAACGCGCTCCTCAAGGAGTCGCTGTTCCCGCAAGCGGCGGTGAAGTACCGGGAGGCGCTCGGCCACTGGAACCATCCCGGCATCCACTACAACCTGGCGCTGGCGCTGCTCAACCTCGATCAACCGGTCGAGGTCTACCGGCAGCTCGAGGCCGCGCTCGTTTACGGCCCGGCGCCGCTCGACGCCGACAAGTACGAGCACGCCAACCGCTACCGCGCGCTCATCGAGAAGCAGCTCGCGCGCATCGAGGTGCGCTGCCAGCAGCCGGGCGCCGTGGTGACGATGGACGGCGTCCGGCTCTTCGTCGCGCCCGGCCACTACGACGGGCTCGTGCGCGTCGGCCAGCACACCGTGGTCGCCGAGCGGCGCGGCTACGTCTCGGTGCAGAAGACGCCGACCTTGCCCGCGGGCGAGGTGACCAAGATCGAGCTGCGCCTGTACACCGCCGAGCAGCTCACGCGCTACAAGCGGCGCTGGTCGGTCTACATGCCGATCGCGGTGCTGGCGGCGGGTGTCATCGTCGCCGGCGTCGGCGGCATCCTGCAGTGGCAGGCCTCGGAGTCGTTCGACGCTTATGACCGCGGCATCGGTAGCTGCAGCCTCGGCAGCGCGACCGGCGGCTGCACGCCGAACAGCGCGCTCGCCGACAAGCGCTCCGCCGGCAACGCGGAGCAAGGCACCGCGATCGCGTTCTACACCATCGGCGCCGGGCTCATCGCCGCCGGCGGCGTGCTCGCGTACCTCAACCGCGCGCGTCCCTATCACGTCGAGGAAGAGCAGCCGCCGCTGATCGTCGCGCCGGTGGTGAGCTCGAACACGGCCGGCGTCTCCGTCACGGTTCGTTTCTAGTGGGAGCTTCTTTCATGCGTAGCCTTGGTCTCGTCTTCGCGTTGCTCGGGTCCCTCGTCGCGGTCGGCTGCGTGGAGCCGGCGAGCGTGCAGTGTCCGGGCGGCCTCGTTTGTCCCGGCGGAACCCATTGCGCCGCCAAACAATCGGTGTGCATCAAGGGGCTGTGCGGCAACGGCATCATCGACACCGTCGCCGGCGAAGTCTGCGACGACGGCAACATCGTCGACGGCGACGGCTGCTCGGCCGACTGCAAGTCGAACGAGAGCTGCGGCAACGGCATCATCGACACCGCCGCCGGCGAAGTCTGCGATGACGGCAACACCGTCTCCGGCGACGGCTGCTCGGCCGACTGCAAGTCGAACGAGAGCTGCGGCAACGGCATCGTCGACAGCGCCACCGGCGAAGTGTGCGACGACGGCAACAACGTCTCCGGCGACGGCTGCGCCGCCGACTGCAAGTCGGCCGAGCGCTGCGGCAACGGCGTCATCGACGTCGTCGACGGCGAGATCTGCGACAAAGGCTCCGACAACGCCAACTGCGACGGCTGCTCGACCGACTGCAAGTCGAACCAGAGCTGCGGCAACGGCATCGTCGACGCGTGCAAGGGCGAGGTCTGCGACAAGGGCGCCGACAACTTCAACTGCAACGGCTGCTCGCCCGACTGCAAGTCGGATCAGACCTGCGGCAACGGCATCATCGACACCTGCAAGGGCGAGGTTTGCGACGACGGCAACACCGTGTCCGGCGACGGCTGCTCGGCCGACTGCAAGTCGGAAGAAAAGTGCGGCAACGGCACCGTCGACCCGGGGACCAACGAGCAGTGCGATCCGGGCACCGACCTGCCGGAGACGCAGACCTGCGGCAAGGACTGCCCGACGGAGAGCATGGACTGCAACCGCGACTGCACCATCGCGTTCTGCGGCGACCACGAGATCAACCTGGCGCGCAACGAGCAGTGCGACGACGGCGTCCAGACCGCGCACTGCAACGGCAACTGCACGCTGTCCGCGTGCGGCGACGGCATCGTCAACGTCGTCGCCGGCGAGCAGTGCGACCCCGGCCCGCTCGTGAGCCCGGGCGCGTGCACGGCCAGCTGCACGACCGCGAGCGACTGCACGTCGAAGACCTGTCAGACCGACAGCTGCACCATCGGCTGCACCCCCGTCGCCGACGCCTCGAACTGCAACGGCAACGGCGCCGGCGCAGTCGCGTGCAGGACGCCGTCGTGCGGCGACGGTTACCCGAACCACGCCGCCGGCGAAGATTGCGATAATCTCGGCGGCGCCGACGTCCTTGGATGCAACGGCAAGAACGCAGGCGCCGTCGCCTGCAAGACGCCGAGCTGCGGCGACGGCTACGTCAACGCCGCCGCCGGCGAACAGTGCGACACCGCCGGAGGCGCCGACACGCCGAGCTGCAACGGCAACTCGGCCGCGGCAATCGCCGCCGGCGTCGCCTGCAAAGTGCCGAAGTGCGGCGACGGCTACACCAACATGATGGCGGGCGAGACCTGCGACCACCTCGGCGGCGCGGACATCGGCGGCTGCAACGGCAGCTCCGCCGGCGCGGTCGCGTGCAAGGTGCCGACGTGCGGCGACGGCTACACCAACCACGCGGCGCTCGAGGACTGCGACACGCTCGGCGGCGCCGACACCGCGAGCTGCAACGGCACCGGCGCGACCGGCGCCGGCGTCGCGTGCAAGACCCCGAGCTGCGGCGATCTCTCCATCAACGGCGCGGCCGGCGAGACCTGCGACAGCGGCGCCGCCGACAGCATGAACTGCAACGGCAGCTCCGCCGGCGCCGTCGCTTGCCACGCCGCCAAGTGCGGCGACAACTACGTCAACCACGCCGCCGCCAGCCCCTCCGGCGGCGAGCAGTGCGACAGCGGCTCGTCGAACAGCGACAGCGGCGCCTGCACGACGAGCTGCAAGACCGCCACCTGCGGCGACGGGCTCGTCGAAGCCGGCGTCGAGAACTGCGACGCCGGCAACAAACTCGGTTGCTCGAGCTGCCTCGCCCCCGACGCCGGCTGGAGCTGCACGCTGCCGTCGCCGCCTGGCCCGTCGGTGTGCTCGCCGGTGTGCGGCGACGGCATCGTCATCACGACCTCGACGCCGCCCGAAGTCTGCGACGACCACAACACCAGCGCCTGCGGCCTCTGCAACAACGGCGGCGGCGGCTGCACCAGCGTGCAACACGCCGCCACCGTCACCAAGGCGGCCGCCAACGGCAGCATCGCCTACTCCGGCAGCAACCACCTCAGCGACGGACAGGTCTTCACGCTCTCCGACGGTGGCCGCTCGCTCACCTTCGAGTTCGACCGCAACGGCACGTTCAGCGCCGGCAACGTGATCATCAGCTACACCAACACCACCACCCCGGATGGTTTCGCCTGCCGCATCTGCACCGCCATCAACGGCTCGGGGCTCAACATCGCCGCCACCGAGTCGAGCTGCGGAAGCGGAACCTGCTGCTGCGGCGCCGGCGGCGACAGCGTCGCGTTGGTCAACAAGACGCCGGGAGGCTTCGGTAACGTCGCAATCACGACGTCGGTGGCGCACTGGAACATCACCGGCATGGCCAACGGCGTGGCCGAAGACTGCGGCACCACCGTCGGCTGCACCAGCAATGACGATTGCGCCAGCGACATCTGCACCTCCGGAAGCTGCGCGGCGCCGAGCTGCAGCGACGGTACGAAGAACGGCCTGGAGACCGACGTCGACTGCGGCGGCGGCTGCGCCGGTTGCGCCGACACGGTCGGCGGCTGCATCAGCAACAGCGATTGCAACAGCGGCGTCTGCAACTCGACGCTCACCGGCACCGGCACCACCAACGGCAAGTGCGCGGCTCCGACCTGCGGCGACAAGGTGCAAAACGGCGACGAGACCGACGTCGACTGCGGCGGCAGCTGCTCGCAGTGCAACGTCGGCCAGGGCTGCCTGGCCAACAGCGACTGTGCGCCGCCGGCGATCGCGGCGCCGGTGTCGGCGACGACCACCGACGGCGTGTGCGATGCGTCGGGCTCGCAGAGCTGCGTGACCGCAGAGATCCTGCAGGTGGCCGTGACCGGCAACGGCAAGGTGAGCTCGACCTCGTCGGGGCTCAAGACCGGCGACATCACCAACTGCGCGAAGGCCGGCGGCAGCGGCTGCGTGCAGAGCTATGCGACCAACGCCTCGGTCACGCTGACGGCGACATCGAACGCCACCAGCGGAACGATCGCCTGGAACGACCCGGGCTGCACGGACTGCCCGGTCGCGGCGACGCCACCGACGACCTGCAGCTGCACCAAGACGATGTCGGGCAACTCGCTGGTCAACGCCGGCGTTCCCTAATCGATCACTGATAGCGCAGCCAGAAGGCGATCCTCACGTAGCGCGCGCCGCTCACCGCGGTCGTCGCCGCCGGGTTGAGCGGCGCCAGCGCGCCGCCGGTGCCGAGGCCGTATTGCAGCACCGTGCCCGACGACGCGCCCTGGTCGGGCACGTAGAGGAAGCGGCCCGAAGGATCGACGGCGAGGAAGACGACGGAGTCCATCGGGGCGACGCAGCTGCCGGCGCCGACGCTGGCGGGCGTGAGCGCCGTCAGCGGGCCGGTCGCACCGAGCGCGTACTGCGAGACGGTGCAGGCCGCGTCGTCGATGGCGTAGGCGTAGCGGCCGAACGGATCGAGCGCGACGGAGACGGGGGTCGTGCCGGCCGGTGCCGATGCCGGCGTGAGCGCCGTGAGGTGACCGTCGGTGGCGTCGCTCGCGTACTGCAGGACCGCGTTGGTGCCGGAGTCGGCGACGTAGACGAAGTGGCCGGTCGGGTCGACGGCGACGGAGCTGGGCGCGGCGCCGCCGGGGACGATGGCAGTGGTCTGCATGGTGAGCGTGCCGTCGCTTCCGATGGAGTATTGAAGGACGGAGTTGGTCGCGACGTAGGCGAAGCGGCCCGTCGGATCGACGGCGATGGCTTGCGGCGGGCTTCCGGTGTCGACGGTGGCGGTAGCGAGCGCCGTCAGCTTGCCGTCGGCGCCGACCGAGAACTGCGAAACGGTGTCGGTGAGCGCGCCGGGACCGCTGTTGGCGACGTAGGCGAAGCGGCCCGACGGATGGAGCGCCATTCCGATGGGCGCGTCGACGCCTCCGACGTTGGCCGGCGAGAGCGCGCTCCACGCTCCCGTCGATGAGACGGCGTATTGCAGGACGTTGCCGCCCGTGCCCGCCGGTGGATCGTCGAGCACGTAGGCGTGCGTGCCGGCTGCGTCGAGCACGATCGTCTCCGGCGCAAAGCCGGTCGTGGCGATGGTCGCCGGCGTGCCGAGGACGCCGTTGGCGCCGACGGGGAAGTCGCGCACGCTGCCGGTGCTGTCGCTGACGTAGGCGTGCGCCGCCGTCGGCTGCGCGGGGCCGCTGCCACCGACGAGCGCGAAGGCGGTCGGCGCCTGCTGGCCGGGCAGCGTGGCCGGCAGGTTGGCGGCGAGCAGGCCGCCGGTGCCGACGCTGTACTCGGCGACGGTGTCATCGCCGGGGTTGGCGACCCAGGCGAACTTGCCGCTGCCGTCGACGATGACGGCGGCGGCGCCGGTGCCGGCGGCGGCGGTCGCGGTCGCGGCGGGCGTGAGCGTGCCGTCGCTGCCGATGGAATATTGCGAGACGGTCTTGTCGCCGGGATTGGCGACGAAGAGATACTTGCCCGTCGGGTCGACGACGGGCGAGGTCGCGCCGGTGCCGGCGGCGACGGTGGCGGGCGTGGCCGGGGTGAGCGTGCCGTCGCTGCCGATGGAATATTGCGAGACGGTACTGTCGCCGCCGCCGGTGACGTAGACGAAGCGGCCCGTCGGATCGACGGCGATCCCCGTCGGCGCCGCGCCGGTCACGGCGGTCGGTCCGGGCAGCGCCGTCAGGGTGCCGTCGGCGGCGACGGAGAATTGCGAGACGGTCCAGTCGGTGGCGTTGGCCACGTAGGCGAAGCGTCCCGACGGCTCGACGGCGATCGCGTACGGCCCGGCGCCGGCGCTCACCGTCGCCGGCGACAGCGGCGTCAGCTTGCCGTCGGCGGCGAAGGAGAACTGCGCGACGCCGCTCGTGCCGACGGCGTAGGCGTGATGGCCGGCGGGATCGACGATGACGGCGGCGAGCCCGGCGCCGACGGTGACGGTGGCCGGCGCGAGCGCCTGCAGCTGCCCGTTTTCGTCGATGCCGTATTGCGAGACGGTGCCGTCGCCGGCGTTGGCGACGTAGGCGAACCGTCCGTCGGGATCGGTCGCGATCGAGACCGGCTGCATCCCGGCCGCGCTCTTGCCGGCGTAGCGCAGCCGGCCCGACGGCGCGTCGAGCGCGAAGGTGCCGACGCTGCCATCGCTCTTGTCGGCGACGAGCACGAAGCGCACGACCGGCGCGCAGCGCACCGCCACGCTCGATACGCTGGCGCCGCCGACGATCGTGCCCTTGCCGTTCGAGACCGTGCAGATCTGCGGCGGGCTCGACGGCTGCGTCAGGATCGAGACGTCGTAGCTGTCGCCGTCGGCGAGCGGGGTGGTGAAGATGAACGCGCCGCTGGCGTTGACGGTGAGGTCGTCGCCGCCGTTGTTCTGCAGGACGACGGGCGACGCCGCCAGCCCGGTGACGGTGCCGCTCACCGTCGGACCCGAGCTGCCGTCGGCGAGGTCACTGCCGCCGACCGTCATGTCCATCGGCTGGCCGTGCCCGTTGCCGCAGCCGGCGAACGCGACGAGCCCGACCAGCGACCACCCTAGGGATACGAAGAGCCCACGACGCGCCATTTCAACAGGCTCGTCAACCCGGGCGCCGCTGTCAACTTTGCCAACCGCTACTTTTCGGGATGCAGCGTGACGCGCGCGTGACCGTCGCGATCGGCGGGCAGCGCGAGCGGCTCCTCGGCGAAGCCCTCTTTGGCGACGACCCAATGCTGCTCGCCGGCGCGCAGCTTGTCCTGCAGGCGACAGGGAGTCACGCACACCGACGCGCCGTCGCGGTAGACGTCGGCGCCCTGCGGATCGGAGTCGATGAAGTAGTGCGCCACCGTCGGCTGCGTCTCCTCGGCGCGATGCGCGCGCGCGACCAGGTAGAAGCCGCCGAGCCCGAGCACGATGGTGACCGCGAACGCGCCGGCGAGGAGGACCGGAATGCTGGCGCGGCTCTTGTGCGGCTGCGGAAGCGCGAGCGCCTCCGCCGAGTGCGCGCGCGTCGCCGACATCTCGGCGCTGTCGGACACGGGCCGCGGCGTGGCGCCGCTCGACGGCGCCGGCGTGGCCGCATCCACGCGCGTGGCGGCCGCGTCGGGCGCCGGCGTGGTCAGCGGCGGCGGCGTCGGCGTCAGCCCCTGGCGCGGCGACGGCGTGCTCGCACCTGGCACCAGCGCCGCGAGCTGCGCCGCCGTCGCAGACGCGCTGCCGATCACCGTCGCCTCCTCGGGCGCGATCCGGCGCGACTCACGCCCGGCGAGGAGGGCCTCGAGGAGCTCCTCCGTCGACTGAAAGCGCTCCTCGCGCGCCTTGGCCAGCAGGCGCACGACGATGTCGTCGATCCACGGCGGCAGCGTCGCCACTACCGAGCTCGGCCGCGGCGGCGGCTGATGCAGGTGTGCGGCGAGCAGATCGCCGAAGTTGCTCTTGTCGAACGGCGGCCGTCCGCACAACAAGAGGAAGAAGATGCCGCCGAGCGCATAGAGATCGGCGCGATGATCGATGCCCGGCGTCGCCAGGCACTGCTCGGGCGACATGTACAGCGGCGTGCCGATGATGCTCCCGGCGCGCGTCTGCGGCGCGTCGACGCTCGGATCGAGGATCTTGGCGATCCCGAAGTCGAGGATCTTCGGCTGCACGCCAAACGGCGCCGCCGGATCGGCGACGAGGAAGATGTTCTCGGGCTTGAGATCGCGATGCACGACCCGTCGCTCGTGCGCGGCGCCGAGCGCCTCGGCGATCTGCCGCACCAGCGCCACTGCTTGATCGGGCGGCAGCCGGCCGCGCTTGATGCGGTCGCGCAGCGTCTCGCCCTCGAGCAGCTCCATGAGGATGTACGTCGTGCCGTCGGTGTGCTCGCCGAAGTCCCAGATGCGCACGATGCCGGGGTGCACGATCTGCGACGTGGCGCGCGCCTCGTTCATGAAGCGGAGCTTGATCGACGCGTCGCTGGTGAGCTCCTTGAGGAGCACCTTGACCGCGACCTGGCGATTGAGGAGGACGTGCGTGGCGACATAGACCGAGCCCATGCCGCCTTCGCCGAGCTTCTTGAGGACGCGATAACTGCCGAGCTGTGTCCCGACCATCCGGTGTCGATGCTACCACTGTCGCGGCATTACGCCGACGTTGCTACGGGCAGCCCGGCGCGGACATCGTCGAGTTGCCGTTGTTGTAACAGTTGCCCCAGGTGCCCTGGTCATAGCGGGCGTTGCGGATCTCGTCGAGCTCGATGGCCGAGTCGTCGTTGCAGTCGTGGTTCGGGTGCCCGCTGCCGTTCAAGTGGATCCACACCTCGTAGATTCCGTAGCCGCTCCAGCAGGCGCCGGTGTTGCCGCCGTTGTTCGTGGTCGTGTTGTTCTCGCGGCTCCAATAATCGAGGAGCGCGTTGTACGACCAGACGCTCCAGCCGTTCGAGTACGAGCTGCACTGGTAGCCCATCGAGCCGTCGTTGGCGCAGGTGCCGTGGTTGCACGTGACCACGCTCTCGTCCCAGCTGCTCGAGCAGCCGTTGTAGTTCCAGCCCCAGACGGCGCTGTGCTGCGCGATCACGTAATCGGACTTGGCGTACAGATCGCCTTCCTGAAGGTTCGAGGTGCAGCCGTTGGCGGTGAACGCGCGCTCGCCCGGCATCGCGTTCTCGGCGGTCGCGGCGCGCGCGATCAGGCGCGCGCTCTCGAGGGGAACCTCGCGCGTCATGCTCGACAGGTGGAAGACGTGATCGGCGAGCGCCGCCGGGGCTTGCGCCAGGAACGCATCAGCGGCGTCGCGCGCCATCGCGAAGTCGGCCTGCCGCTGAATTCCCTCGGCCACGGTCGTCACGAGCGGGGCGTCGCGCATGTCCTTGGCCCAGCTCGGCTCGATGAGCTGATCACCGCCGATGACGAGCCGGAACGTGCGGCCCTCCTGGTCGACGGCGCGGGCGTCGATCTCGTTCTGCGGCTCGTTGGGAAACTCCTGACGATAGTTTTCCGGCTTGAGCGGGCCGACGCGCGTCTGCAGATAGACGGCGCGCCCATCTCTGACGAACGCGGCCGAGACGCCGACGGCGGGATCGGCGCTGAGCACGTTGAGCCCGTCGTGAAGTGGGACGGCGGGCGTCACGGTCCCCGAGCACCCGGCAAGGACCATCAGCGCTCCCCCTGCGATCCATGCGATGCGGCTGTGAGCCTTCATGTGTGCCTCCCACTTCGACAGCGATCGTCGAAATTATCGTGACTAGGGGCACAGCAATTTCCGATCCCGTGTACCAAGGCCGTATTTTGAGTAACTTCCGAACGAGCATCCTTGAACTCAGTTCAAACTTTGATCGATAGTGGTTCAACAATTGAACAAACCGCGGACATCGCATGCGCACGGGAGTCGGCCGGGCCGTCGATTCTGCGCACTCGGCGCATCACTGCCGGCGGTTGAGAGCGATTAGATGATGGCGAGTTTTCGGGCGGCGCGCGTGAATGCGGAGACGGCGCGATCGATCTGCGCGGACGTATGCGCGGCCGAGAGCTGGACGCGGATGCGCGCTTCGCCCTTCGGCACCACGGGGAAGAAGAACGCGATCACGTAGATGCCCTCGGACAGCAGCTCCGCGGCGAGCGCCTGCGCGCGCTTGGCGTCGCCGAGCATGACCGGGACGATCGGGTGGGTTCCCGGCTTGAGCGTGAAGCCGGCGCGCCCCATCTCGCGGCGGAACTGCGCGGCGTTTGCCAGCAGCTGCTCGCGCAGCGCGCTCGACCGCTCGACGAGGTCGAGCACCGCCAGCGACGCGCCGACGATCGCCGGCGCCAGCGAGTTGGAGAATAGATAGGGGCGCGATCGCTGGCGCAAGAGATCGATGATCGCCTGGTGCCCGGTGGTGAATCCGCCGGCGGCGCCGCCGAGCGCCTTGCCGAGCGTGGAGGTCAACACGTCGACGCGCGATCGGACGCCGAAGTGCTCTGGCGTGCCGCGTCCGGTCGCGCCGATGAAGCCGGTGGCGTGCGAGTCGTCGACCATCACCATCGCGTCGTAGCGCTCGGCGAGGTCGCAGATGGGATCGAGCGCGGCGAACGAGCCGTCCATCGAGAAGACGCCGTCGGTCGCGATCATGCGCAGGCGCTTTTGCTGCGTCGCCTTCAGTATCTCCTCGAGCTGCGCCAGATCGCCGTTGGCGTAGCGATGGCGCTCGGCCTTGCAGAGTCGAATGCCGTCGATGATCGACGCGTGATTGAGCGCGTCGGAGATGATCGCGTCTTCTTCTTGGAGCAGCGTTTCGAACAGGCCGCCGTTGGCGTCGAAGCACGAGCCGTAGAGGATCGTGTCGTCGGTGGCGAAGAACGCCGACAAGCGCGCTTCGAGCTTTCTGTGCAGGTCCTGGGTGCCGCAGATGAAGCGGACCGAGCTCATCCCGAAGCCGTGGGTGTCGATCGCGCGCTGCGCCGCCGCGATCACCTCGGGGTGCGACGACAGCCCGAGATAATTGTTGGCGCACAAGCTCAGCATCTCATCGGCGGTGCCGCTGCCGTCGGGGCGCGCCACGGAGATCGCCGTGCCTTGCGGCGTCGTGATGATTCGCTCGGCCTTGTAGAGCTCGGCGTCGCGAATCTCCGCGAGCGCGTGCTCATAGATCTTGCGGGCGCGGTCGAACATCAGCAGTCGTCGTCGGGAGCGCCGCAGGTGTCGAGGCCGTTCCCGCGTGGATCGCACTCTACCTTGGAGCAGGCGTTGGGGTTGCCGTTGCCGCAGTCGTCTTCACACGAGGCGGGATCGGCGCACGACGTCCAGCAGGCGCTGTCCGGCTCTCCGCAGCTGTCTTGACAGGGGACACCGTTGCAGACCTGGCGCTGGCACTTCGACGGATTGAAGTTGCCGCAGTCGTCGCTGCAGGTCTGCGCGTTCGCACAGCTCGTGGGCGTGCAACAGCACCGGACCGCGTACAGGCCGCAGGTGTCGACGCAGCCGCCCGGTTGGCGCGGATCGCACTCGTGGGCGGCGCAGACGGCGGATTGGCTGACGCCGCAATTATCGGTGCACGTGTCCGGTTGCGCGCAGACCGGGTGGCACGAGCTGTCCGCGTTTCCGCACTCGTCGAAGCACGAGATCGGCGCGTTCGTGCAGGAGCCGACGACGCATGGGATGCAGGCGCCGGTGCTGTCGCACACGTCGCCCTGCGCGCACGGACAGCGCATGATGCCGCACGTGTCGCGGCAGCTCGTGGCGTCGGCGCAGGTGCCGAGGCACGCGGGCGGCTTGGCCTTGCGCGCGCATCCGATCAGCGCGACCGCACCGACGAGCGCCGCCGCGCGCAGGACAAAGGACGCGGCCGGCGATCGCACCTCCCGATGGTACTCCCGTTCTAAGGGGTGCGCGCAGCGATTCGCGCGACGGCGCGCTCGGCCAGCGCCGTGATCGTCAGCGACGGGTTCACGCCCGGATTCGCCGACACCGCCGAGCCGTCGATCACGTAGAGGCCCGGGTAGCCGAAGACCTCGTGGCTGGCGTCGATGACGCCGTCGTCGGCG
>DASXOU010001044.1:0-2622 GCA_036494045.1 Polyangia bacterium
GCGTCGCAGGCGCGCTGTGTCGTCGGGTCGAGCGCCGCCGTCACCGTGCCCAGCGTCTGCCCTTGCGCCGGATCGTTCTGCGTCACCGTCGTCGCGTCGAACACCTGCACGCGCACGTTGTTCGAGTCGGGGCCGCTCGAGAACACGTGCACGAAGCCGGTCAGCGTCACCGACGCCGGCGCCGCGCCGGCAGCCGGCGGCATCGGCGCCGTCAAGCAGCCGAGGTTCGGCGCCATCACGCCGGTCGTGTCGCAATATTCGGTGACGTCGCCGCATTGCGTGCGCGCCGCCGCCACCGTCGGCGGATAGAAGCAGCCGCCGCCGTCGACGAGCTCGCTGCACATGACGCCGTTGCCTTGCGGCTTACCGTTGCAGCCCACCGCGATGGCCAGCGCCAGCGCCGGAAACACGAGCATGGCCACGAAGATTCGCTTCATGGCCGCGCAAGATATCACAGCTAGCTTGCGGGACGGCCTTCGAGCTGCGCCGTGGCCCAGGCCTCGGCGTCGGCGATGCGCGAGAACGTCTTCATCGGATAGGGCGGCGGCGTGATCCAGTTGATCGCGGTGAGCACGCCGGCGATGAGCGGCGACGCGGTTACCAGCGCCACGCCCTTGAGCCAGCGGCGCGTGCCGTCGGCGTCGAGCTTCTGCTGCTCGGCGGCGAACGCGCGCTGCTTCGGCGTCGGCCGCACCGCGCGGCGGGCGTCGTGGAGGATGAGGTAGTGCTGCCCGCGCTTGAGGAGCGCGCTCATCGCCATCACCGCCGCCTCGAACTCGGCATCTTCGAGCGGTCCGCTGGGCCAGGTCACGTAGACCCGCGGCCACTTGGAATCGTCGACGCTGGCCTTCACGTGCGCACGCGATCCCGCCCCGTCTTCTTGGCGCGATAAAGCGCCTCGTCGGCGTGGCGCAGGAGCAGCTCGGCGGTGGCGCCGTCCTCGGGATAGGCGCTGACGCCGATGCTGATGGTCGGCCGCACCACGATCCCGTCCTTCTCGAAGCGGTGGCCGGCGACGCAGGCGCGGATGCTCTCGCCGACGCGCGCGCCGTCGCGCTTGCCGAGCCCGGGCAGAAACGCGGCGAACTCGTCGCCGCCGAAGCGGCAGGCGGCGCCGTGCGGCGACACCACTTGCCCGATGATCTTGCCGACCTCGGCGATGGTGTGCGCGCCGACGGGATGGCCGTGCGTGTCGTTGATCAGCTTGAGCCCGTCGAGATCGAGCATCATCACGGCCATGGGCGCGCGCATGCGCCGCGCCTCCTCGACGGCGCGCACGTAGGCGGCGTCGAAGCGGCGCTTGGCGATGAGCCCGGTGAGATCGTCGGTGCCGACGAGCACGTCCATCTGCGCGTGGTAGCCGACCTCGAGCGCGTCGGAGTAGGTGAACTTGACGACGCAGGCGCCGAGATAGATGCGATCGCCGGCTTCGAGCTTCTTGGCCGCCTGCAGCCGCTTGCCGTTGAGCAGCGTGCCGTTGGTCGATCCCAGATCCTCGATGAAGAAGGCGCTCTTTTCCTTCTCGAACGAGATGCGGCAATGGCGGCGCGAGATACCTTCGTCCTGCAGCGGCAGCTCGGTCTTGGGATCGCGCCCGATGGTGACCGCGCGCTCGAGCATCACGTGGGTGCCGATCTCCGATTCCGAGCCTTGCAGCACCACCAGCGCCGCCTGCTTACGCTGCGCCCGCGCGATCGAGTCGCGCACCTCGTCGACGTTGAGCTTGACGGTCTCGGGCGCAAGCGTGCGCCGACGACGCGGGGGCATACGCCCGACATCATATCAAGCCTGCAGCTCTTCTCCTAGCCGTTCCCACTCGGCCATCCACGACTTCAGGCGCTGCTCGATCTTCTCTTTTTCGGCGACGAGCGCGTGCAGCTTGGTCCAGTCGCCGCCGTGATCGGCCGCGAGCTTGTCGTTGAGCGCGGCGATCTCGCTCTCGGCGCCGGCGATCTTCTCCTCGAGCTCGGCGAGCCGCTTCTGCCGCTTGGCGAGCTCGCGCTCCTGCGCCTTCTGTTTTTCACGCTCCTCGACGCGCAGCTGCTTCTCGTCGCGCTTCGGCGCCTCGACGTCTTTCGCTTTTTGCGGCTCGGGCCGCTTCTTCTGGCGCGCCTTCCAATCGCTGTAGTTGCCGACGTGCTCCTCGGCGCGGCCGTTGTGCACGTGCACGATTTTCGTGACGACGCGGTCGAGGAAGTAGCGATCGTGCGAGACGACGATGATGGTGCCGGCGTACTCGTCGAGCGCATCCTCGAGCACCTCGCGCGCCGGGATGTCGAGGTGGTTGGTCGGCTCGTCGAGCGCGAGCATGTTGCGCGGGCGCAGCATCATCTTGGCCAGCGTCAGCCGGTTGCGCTCGCCGCCCGACAGCCCCTTGACCTTCTTGAAGGCGTCGTCGCCGGTAAAGCGAAAGCGCCCCAGGAAATTGCGCGCCACGTCCTCGTTGAAATCGCCGCGCACGGTGCGGATCTCGTCGATGAGCGAGTGCTCGTCGTCGAGCTCGGACAGCTTTTGATCGAAGTAGCCGATGCGCACCTCGTGCCCGCGGATGACGCTGCCTCCCGCCGCGTCGAGCTTGCCGAGCAGCGTCTTGAGCAGCGTCGACTTGCCGCAGCCGTTCGG
>DASXOU010001045.1:0-1889 GCA_036494045.1 Polyangia bacterium
GGCCATCCGCTCGCGCGCACGCAACGGCCGTTGCGCGCCGACGAGCTCGGCGGCGTCGAGCTCACCGTGCTCGCCGAAGGGCACTGCCTGCGCGATCAAGCGCTGGCCGCGTGCAAGCGCGCGCACGGTGCGCCGTTCGCCGCGACCAGCCTGGCGACGCTGATCGAGCTCGTCGCCGACGGCGAAGGCGTCACGCTCTTGCCGTCGCTGGCGCTGCCGCTCGCCGATCGTCGCGTGGCGCTGCGCCGCTTCGTCGGCGCCGGACCGGCGCGCACGCTGGCGCTGGTGTGGCGTCGCGGCGCGGCCGCGTCGGCGGCGTTGAAGCAAATTGCGAACGTCATCCACGACACGACGAAATCGAAGGTTGAACGCGGCCGGCGCGCACGTTAGGTTGTCGTCGTGCTTGGTCGCTGCGTGATCATCGCGGGCCTGCTCGCCGTTCTGTCGCCGACGGCGCCTCCCACTCGCGTGCCGATATCGACATCGACGGGCGTGACCGCCTGCAACGATCTCGGCGACGCGCCCGCCTACGACGACGACGATTCCACCGACTACGACGACGCGCTCGGCTACCTCGACTTCGACGGCGACGACGATTGCCTGCCGCCGGGGATCTTCGCGCTCGATGGGCCCGGCGTCGCCGTGCGCATCTTCACCGTCACGCCGGCCATGCCCACCTCGGTGGCGCTCGCTCCGCTGTTCCGTCCGCCGCGTCACGCCGCCGTCTGAGCGGCCGTGACCGGATTCGGAACACTCAAAACAGGAGCGTGGTGTATGCAACGCACGATCGTATTGGTCGATGAGGGAAGCCCTGCGCGCGCCGAGGTCGACGAGATCCTCGACGGCGCAGGTTATCGGGCGCAGATCGCGCCGACGGGGCGCGCGGCGCTGACGATGATGTGCGCGCTCGACCGGCCGGTGGTGCTGGTGCTCGCCAGCCGCCTGCCGGATATGTCGGCGCGCGAGTTCATCGCGCATCTCGCGGACGACGCGCGTCTCGCCGACGCGGTGATGGTGATGGTAGCCAACGGGCACGCGGACGCGGGCGAGCTCGCCGCTGCGCTCACGTACGCCTTCGCCGAGGCCGATCGACGCGGCGCGCGCGTGCCGATCTCGCGACGCCGTCCGCGCGCGACCGCGCTCAAGCGTCGAGCGCGGAGCGCACCGCCCGGGTGAGCGTCTCCGCGGAGAACGGCTTCTGCAGGAACGTCGCCACCGTCGCCATCGGCGCGTGGCGCGACACGCTGTCGCCGGGATAGCCCGACATGTGCAGCACCTTCATCTCCGGCCGCAGCGTCTTGGCGCGCGCCGCCATCTCGGGCCCGCTCATCTCGGGCATCACGATGTCGCTCAGCACGAGGTGGATCTCCCCGCCGTAGCTCTGGAGCACGCGCAGCCCGCCGCCGCCGTCGGCGGCGTCGAGCACCTGATAGCCGGCCTGGCGCAACACGAAGCGCACGTAGTCGCGCACGTCCTCGTCGTCCTCGACGAGCAGGATGGTCTCGCCGCCGCCGGGGCCGCTCCTCGGCAGCGGAGTCGACGCCGCCGGCTGGCCCGACGCGGCGCCGGCGCGCGGCAGCCAGATGTGGAAGACCGCGCCGCGGCCGGGCGCGCTCTCGACGGTGATGTTGCCGCCCGCTTGGGTGACCACGCCGTAGACGATCGAGAGGCCGAGGCCGGTGCCCTTGCCGATCTCCTTGGTCGTGAAGAAGGGCTCGAAGATGTGCGGGCGCGTGGCGTCGTCGATGCCGCCGCCGGTGTCGCGGACGCTGAGCAGGATCCCGGGGCGGGCGTCGCGATCGACGCGCTCGACGGTGCTGATGGTCACGCGTCCGCCGCCCGGCATCGCGTCGCGCGCGTTGACCGCGAGGTTGAGGAGCACCTGCTCG
>DASXOU010001046.1:0-2340 GCA_036494045.1 Polyangia bacterium
GCCCGCCGAGGATGGCTCATTGATCGTCGGCTTCGTGGCGCGCGCGCACGGCGTGCGCGGCGTGGTGCGCCTGCGCGTCAGCGCCGATCTCGCCGCCGTCGACGCCGTGTGGCTCGACGACGAGCGCTTCGCCGTGCGCCACGCCTCGCGCGACAAGGACGAGTGGCTCGTGACGCTCGAAGGCGTCGGCGATCGCGACGCCGCCGACGCGCTGCGCGGCCGCACCGTGCGCATCTCGCGCGCCGACGTCGCCGTCGCCGACGACGAGCTCTTGGTCGCCGACCTCGTCGGCTGTACTGTCGTCGACGTGACGGGCGCAGTCATCGGCGAGGTCACCGGCAGCTTTCACTCCGGCGCGCACGAGGTGCTCGAGCTGCGCGCGGACGACGAACGTGGGGCCCGCGAAATCCTCTTGCCGCTCGTCGACGCCTTCGTCGTCAGCATCGACGTCGCGGCCAGGCGCATCGTCTACGATCCGCCCGAAGGCCTCCTCGATCTCGGGCGCAAGCCGTGATCTTCGAGGTCATCACGATCTTCCCCGAGATGTTCGGCTCGGTGTTGTCGACGAGCCTCCTCGGCAAAGCGGCGGAGAAGGGCGCGCTCACGGTGCACCTGACCGATCCGCGCGCCTTCACCACCGACAAGCACCACTCCGTCGACGACACGCCCTACGGCGGCGGCGCCGGCATGGTGATGCGCCCCGATCCGCTGGTCGCCGCCATCGAGGCCGTCGAGGCCGCGCGCGGCCCCGCGCACAAGATCCTCTTGGCGCCGACGGGCGCGCCGCTGACGCAGCCGACAGTGTTGCGCCTGGCGACGCTGCCGCGACTGATGCTCGTGTGCGGCCGCTACGAAGGCTTCGACGAGCGCGTGCGCCCGTTCTGCGACGAGGAGCTGTCGATCGGCGACTACGTCCTGACCGGCGGCGAGCTGGCGGCCATGGTCGTCGTCGACGCGGTCGCGCGCCGGCTGCCCGGCGTCCTCGGCAATGCCGACTCGCCGCTCGACGAATCGTTCGAAGCCGGCCTGCTCGAGCATCCGCAATACACGCGCCCCGCCGTGTTCCGCGGCGCCGCCGTCCCCGACGCGCTCGTCTCCGGCAACCACGAGCGCATCCGTCGCTGGCGCCGTAAGGAGGCGCTCCTGCGCACGCGCGCGCGCCGCCCCGATCTCTTCGCGACGCTGGCGCTCAGCGACGAAGATCGCGCGCTCCTCGACGAACACGGCGAGGCGAGCGGAGCGAGCCGAGGCAGCAGCGGCGAGGCTGTGCCGAGCCGCTTGCCCGATAAGGAAGAGCCATGAGCTCGATGTTGTCGGTCGCGCTCGTGCATCACCCGGTGTACGACAAGCACAAAAAGATCGTCGCCACCGCGCTCACCAACCTCGATCTCCACGACATCGCGCGCTCGAGCCGCACCTACGATCTCGAGCGCTTCTTCATCGTCCACCCTGTCGCTGCGCAGCGCGAGCTCGCCGCGCGCATCGCCGCCCACTGGCAGGGCGACCAGGGCGCCGAGAAGAACGACTTCCGCCGTCAGGCCATCGATCTCCTCGCCGTCGTCCCCACGCTCGCCGACGCCGTCGCCGCCATCGGCGAGCGCCACGGCAAGGCGCCGATCGTGTGCGCCACCGCCGCCCGCGAGAGTGTCGCAGGGCCGCCGAGCGTCGGCTTTCGCGCCTTCGCCGCGACCAGCCGCGAGCGCCCGGCGCTGCTCGTCCTCGGCACCGGCTGGGGCCTCACGGACGAGCTCCTCGCCGACTGTGACGCCCGCCTCCCGCCAATTCGCGGGGTTAGCGACTACAATCATCTGAGCGTCCGCTCCGCATGTGCGATTATCCTTGACCGCCTGTATGGGGATCGTGAAGACTAACGCACCTTTCGCAGCGGAAACGAAGGATCGAAAAATGAGCGACGTCGTCCCGATTTTGGAAGCGCTGGAGAAGCGCCAGCTGAACAAGAAGCCCCTCCCCGAATTCAAGGTGGGCGACACCGTCAAGGTGTCCGTGCTGATCAAGGAAGGCGAGAAGGAGCGCGCGCAGGCGTTCGAAGGCGTGGTCATCAAGCGCGCCGGCGCCGGC
This sequence comes from Polyangia bacterium, assembly GCA_036494045.1. Classification (GTDB taxonomy): domain Bacteria; phylum Myxococcota_A; class Polyangia; order Palsa-1104; family Palsa-1104; genus JAQBQH01. The sequence continues at coordinate 2,080 of DASXOU010001046.1, forward strand.
AATCGCGCGTCGTTCACCGTGCGCAAGGTCAGCTACGGCGTCGGCGTCGAGCGTGTCTTTCCGCTGCACACGCCGCGCATCGAGAAGATCGAAGTGATCGCGCGTGGCCGCGTTCGTCGCGCGCGCCTCTTCTACTTGCGTGACCTCGCCGGCAAGGCGGCGCGCATCAAGGAGAAGGCGGGCATCTCGGCGGCGCTCATCGCCCCGTCGGTGCCGTCCGATCAGCTCCCGCCGCAGCAGTAGCCCGTGTCGCGCGCGCTC
>DASXOU010001047.1:0-3130 GCA_036494045.1 Polyangia bacterium
ACGCGAATTGCACAAACCTTCGTGCAAGGATTTCGCGCAGGGTGGCAAGATCCGGCAACCGCGCGACCGATCGCGCGACGTACGCCAGGCTGTTCGGGATGTGCACCAGGAACGATGGATTCTTTTTCACGCGATCGATGAACACGAAGCGACCCGCGTCCTTGAGCTTCCGCTGCACGACCTGCAGATCGAAGAGCCGCTGAAATCGCGCGGCGTCGAGCGCCGACTTGTCGACGAAGTGCGCGACCAGCTCGTCGAGCAGCGACGCGGACAGCGCGACGTACGAATCGCGCAACAAGCCGACGAGATCGTAGGCGCGCGTTCCGAGCAGCGCGTCCTGGAAGTCGATGATGCGCAGCCGCGGCGCCCCGTCGACGTCCTGGACCATCAAGTTGCGGCTCTGATAGTCGCGATGGACAAAGCCGCGCGGCTCGGCGGCGAGCTCCTCGGCGATGGCGCGGAAGATCCGCTCGAGCTCGTCGCGCTCGGCCGGCGTCGGAGCCAGGTCCTGCGCTTCGAGGCCGTACTCGCGGAAATGATCGAGCTCCCACTTGAGGAGCTCGTAGTCGAACCCGCGCGAGAAGGCGATGCAGTCGGGCTCGGGATGCGCGGCCGCGTAACGTTGGAGCGCGACGAGCTGATCGATCGCCTGGCGGTAGTAATGGCCGCGGACGTCGTCACTCGCGTCGAGAACGCGCGACTCGAAGGTGATGTCGCCGAGATCCTCGAGATACAAGAGGCCGCGCTCGGAGTCGAAGCGGTAGATCTCGGGAACCGATGCGCCGGCGCGCGCGAGGTAGCGCTGCACATTAATGAAGGGCAGCTCGCTTGGCGCGGCACCCTTGGCGGCTTCTTCGGACTTGAGCGGGTTGTCGCCGAGCTCCATCACCATCACGGTCGGTCGCTTGCCGCCGTCGAGCGTGATGCGATGATAACGGCGAATCGAAGCGCCGCCGGGCAGGGTCTCGAGGCGCGGATCGCGGCCGCCGGCGCTCAGCTCGACAGCGACGGGAAAGGTGGTACGCGCGAGATCATCGTGGCTAAGATGCGGCATCGTCGAGATAGTACGGAGCGGGCTTGGACAAGGCAACGCCAAGTAAATGGCAGGAACGGCTGGTTTCGGGCGCGCGCGAGCTCGGCGTCGCGCTCGACGACGCGCAGGTGGGCAAGCTGGTCGAGTACCTCGCGCTTCTGCAGACGTGGAATCGGAAGATCAACCTGACCGCGATCACCGAGCCGCGCGACGTGGTCGAGCTGCACTTTCTCGACAGCCTGGCGGTGGCGCAGTTGGTTCGCGATCGCGCGACGCTGATCGACGTCGGCAGCGGCGCCGGATTTCCCGGCGCGGTGCTGGCGATCGCCCTGCCCTCGCTCGCGATCACGTGCATCGACGCGGTCGCCAAGAAGGTCGCGTTTCTGTCGATGCTCAAGCGCACGCTCGCGCCCAACCTCGAGGCGCTACATCGGCGCGACGACGCGATCGATCGCACGTTCGATGCGGCGGTGTCGCGCGCAACCTGGGATCCGCCGGAGTGGGTGGAGCATGGCGCGCGCCTGGTCGGCGCGAGCGGACGGGTGATCGCGATGCAGACCGCGGATGCGCCCGTCCTCCAAGCGCCCGCCGGCTTCAGCGCCGAGCCGCCGATCGAGTATGTCGTGGGCGGCGCGCGGCGACGGCTGCAATCGTTCGTGCGATGACAGCGGTCGAGTCGCGTCGGCTGCCGCTTTCGGCTCGTGTTCCACGTGGAACGTATGGTAAACCGGCGCCGACGACATGGTTAACAATCGTTCCACGTGGAACGTTGGAGCGGACCTCGCCGCTCTCGAGACCTCAGGCCTGCGCCGGCGGATGCGCGCGATCGACGGCGCCCAGGCGGCCGAGCTCTCGGTCGACGGCCAGCGGGTCCTCAACTTCTCCTCCAACAACTACCTCGGGCTCGCGGACTCCCCGATCCTTCGCGACGCCGCCATCCGCGCCATGCACGAGCACGGCTTCGGAGCCGGCGCCTCCCGGCTGATCGTCGGCAACCTCGCGCCGCATCGCGCGCTCGAAGCCCGGATCGCCCGCTGGAAACGAACCCCATCGGCGCTCCTCTTCAACTCGGGATATCACGCCAACGTCGGCGTCATTTCCGCGCTCGTCGGACCGGACGATGTCGTCTTCTCCGACGCGCTCAACCACGCCAGCATCATCGACGGCTGCCGCTTGTCGCGCGCACGGGTCGTCGTCTATCCGCACGCCGACGTCGCCGCGCTGCGATCGCTGCTCGCTCGCGAGCCCGCCAGTCGCCGGCTGATCGTCAGCGATCTCGTCTTCAGCATGGACGGCGACCGCGCGCCGGTCGCCGCGCTGGCCGCGCTCGCCCGCGAGCACGATGCACTCTTCGCCGTCGACGAAGCGCACGCGACCGGCATCCTGGACGACGACACGCCGGTCGACCCGCGCATCGGCACCCTCGGCAAGGCGCTCGGCTGCTTCGGCGCGTACGTTGCCGCGTCGGCGCCGCTCGTCGAGCTCCTCGCACAGCGGGCACGCAGCTTCGTCTTCACCACGGCGCTGCCGGTCCCCGTCGTCGCTGCGGCCCACGCCGCAATCGCCTGGATCGCCAGCGCCGACGGCCGCGCCCGCGTCGCCGCCCTCGTCGACAACAGCCGCTATTTTCACGCGCGCCGCGGACTTCGCGGCGAGCCCTCGCACATCGTGCCACTGCGGGTGCGCGCCGGCGATCCGCGCCGCGCGATGGCCGCCTGCGAGGCGCTGCTCGAGCGCGGGATCTTCGCGCAAGGAATCCGCCCGCCGACCGTGCCGGCGGGCAGCTCGCGCCTTCGCTTCGCGCTCATGGCCACTCATACCCGCGCGCAGCTCGACCGCGCGGTCGCCGCGCTCGACGAGCTCGCCGACCACTTCGAGGTCTCATGAATCTGTCCGAAAAAGATCGAACGTACGTCTGGCACCCATTCACGCAGATGAGGGATTGGGCTGCCGCCGAGCCGCTCATCATCGCGCGCGCCGAAGGCAACGAGCTCATCGACACCGACGGCCGGCGCTACCTCGACGGCGTCAGCTCGCTGTGGGTCAACCTCCACGGCCATCGTCGCCGCGAGCTCGACGACGCGGTGCGCGCGCAGC
>DASXOU010001048.1:0-2202 GCA_036494045.1 Polyangia bacterium
CGACACCCCGGCCGCGCTTTAGCGCGGACGGCGGGATGTTGAGCGCAACCAGCGACGGCGCGGAACGAGCAACGATCTCCCTCTGTCCTCAGCGAACTTTGTCACGGCACAGTTGCTGTCCCCCTCACGCTACGGCCCGCTCACGGCGCAGAGTCCCACAAATTCCGGGAGGGCGCCGCGGAACCGCCCTCACGCCGTCGCAGCGACGAGCGCGCGCCTTCTCCCGCGCGCGCGGAACATGTGCCTCCACAGCGCCCACACCAGCTCGCGTTTGTGATCGGCGAGCACGAGCGAGCCCGACACGCGGGCGGCGTAGAGCTCGAGCATGCGCTCGTCGAGGAGCACGAGCGACAGCCAGCGCTGCCAGTCGCCGCGATAGAGCAGGCGCGCCAGCCAGCGATCGATCGCCAGCTCGCGCCCGACGGTGGCGCGGCGCACCGCGCGCCGATAGCCTTTGAGCCGGAAGTCGCCTGTCGCGAGCGCGGCGACGATGGCGTCGGCGGCGACCTGCGCCTGCTCCATGCCGACGGCGATGCCCTCGCCGGTGAGCGCGTCGATGCCGGCCGCGTCCCCGACGGTGACGAGGCGCGCGCCCGCGATCGGCGCCGACGGCACGTAGCCGAACGCCGGCCAACCGCGCGCCGCGCGCGGCAGCGTGATGCCGACGCGATCGAGATGGCGGCGCAAGAGCGCGTCGAGCTCGCCGCCCGAGCGCGCCACGCCGGGATCGTGCATGAGCCCGACGTTGAGCCGATCGCCGGCGACGGGAAAGACCCACAGATAGCCGCGCAGCCCGTCGGTCATGGGCGAAAAATCGTAGAGCATCGCGTCCGAGCGCCAGCCGCCGCGCGCCGGCACTTCGAGACGGAACAGGCGGATCGGCGTGCCGTCCGATTCGCCGTTCAAATATTTTCGCACGCGGGAGCCGACGCCGTCGGCGCCGACGAGCACGCGCGCGCGCAGCCGTTCGCCGCCGCCCGTGCCCTGCGCCACGCCGACGTCGACACCATCGGCATCGACGGTGAAGCCGGCGAGCGGCGCGGACTCGCGCACCTCGACGCCGAGATCGCGCGCCTGCGCCACCAGGCTGGCGTCGAACTCGTCGCGGCGAATCACGCGCACCGGGCGGCCGAGCGCGACCTCGCGGCGAAAGCCCCAGAAGCGCACCTCGGCGCGCGGCGACGGCACCGACGGCACGTCGAGCACCAGGCCGAGCGCCGCCATCGCCTCCTCGGCGTGCCCGGTGAGCCCGCCGCCGCACGGCTTTTCGCGCGGGAACCTGGCCCGGTCGAGGACGACGATGCGCCCGCGCAGCGACGGATCGCGCCGCACGAGCGCCACCGCCGTCGCGACGCCGGCCGGCCCGGCGCCGGCGATGACCACGTCGTACACGCGCGAGCTATAGCACGCCGTGCGCGCTATTTGAGGACGGAGAACTGCACGGTCGGCCGCACGAAGAAGCTGAGATCGCCCGACGGCAGCGGATCGCCGGCGTGGGCGACGACCTTGGTGTGCGCGATGAATTGGAACGGCGTCATGTAATCCTTGACGAAGCCGGCCAGCGCCGACTCGCCGCTGTCGGACAAGCTGATGTCGCAGACCGGCAGCCCGTTCGACACCTGCTTTTCGCTCGCGTCGCTGTCGGCGGCGTCCATGCACTGCGCCGACATCGCCGGCAGCATCGACACGGTGCCGACGAGCTTGGCGCTGGCATCGTTCTCGTCCTTGGCCGCCGCCGACGCGACGTAAAGATCGATGGGCGGGATGGCGACGTTGACCTGGTCGTTCATGATCCAGTACGCGATCTTCTCGATGCTCACCTTGCTGGCGCCGAACTGCACGACGTCGGGCGGCAGGTTCTGCATCGACAGGTCGACCGGATAAGGCAGCCGCAGCTCGACCGAGGCGGCGCACGTGCGCGAGGTCGCCTCGCACGACACCGTCGCCGGCGAATTCGACGGCAGCGCCGCCTGCACCTGGGCGCACTGATTGCTCGGGCCGGCCGGATCGCACGCCACCATCGGCACGGTCGCTTGCGAGCCCGAGCCGAAGCTCTCCATGAATCCCTGCGGATCGAAGGAGTAGTCGTAGCTGAGCGTGTTCGAGTTCACGAGGCCGCAGCCGGCGACGATCGCGGGCGCCAGCCACCACGGGTGAAGCTTCATCCTACGGTACCTCTAAGCGAAGCCTACGCTATCGAAA
>DASXOU010001049.1:0-2888 GCA_036494045.1 Polyangia bacterium
GTCGACGCCGAGACCTATCCGGCGGCGCTCGATCTCTTCCGCGCCCGCGGCGGCCGGCCGCGCGTCGGCTGGGACGGCGAGACGCGCGCGTTCTACGCGATGCCGGCGATCGGAAACCCGCACAGCCGACCCATGCGCGACGACGACAAGCAGGCGCTCCTTGCGCGCGGCATCTTCGTCATCGAGGACGACGCCTACGCCGAGCTGCGCTTCGACGGGCGCATCGCGCGACCGCTGCTCGCCGACGATCGCGCACGCGTCTGGCACGTGGGCAGCTTCTCGAAGACCTTGTGCCCGGGACTGCGCGTCGGCTGGCTGGCGCCGCCGCCGGCGTGGCGCGAGCGCGCCATCGAGCTCAAGCACGCGAGCGATCTGCAGGCCTCGAGCCTCGGCCAAACGGTGCTCGCGCTCTTCCTCGCCGAGGACGACTTCGACGCGCGGCTCGAGCGCGCCCAGCGCTTCTACCGCGCGCGCGCCTCGCGCCTGTTGTCGGCGGTGCGCCGCCATCTGCCGTCGTGGCGCTGCGCCGAGCCCGAAGGTGGCTTCGCGCTCTTTGTCGAGAGCGACGAGCCGGGCGACGATCTCGCGCTCCTCGAGACCGCGACGCGCCACGGCGTGAGCTTCGATCCCGGACGCATCTTCCGTCCAGACAGCGCGAACGCGCCGCTCGGGCTGCGGCTCTGCTTCTCGAACGCCGGCGCCCGCGAGCTCGACGAGGGCGTGCGCCGGCTGGCGCGCGCGTGGCACGCGTATCATCGCGAAGCGCACGCGCCGCCGCTCCGTGATATGACAGCGCCATGAGCGATCTGCAGAACCTGCTTCAGCTGCGCGCGGCCCCAGTCGCGATCACGTTTCGTCCCGCGGCGCCCGCCGGCGTCGCCCACGTCGAGCGGCCCGAGCCCGCCGGTTGCGGCTACTGGCGCCGCGCCGCCGCCGGCGAGGTCTTCTACACCGACGCCGACGATCACAAAAAGTGCCCCGTCGGCGCGCACACCCATGGCGTGAAGCTCAACGACGCCGAGGCCAAGGAGCTGCAGGGCCTCATCGGCACCATGGTCTCCCTCGAATATCTGTCGATGGACGAGATCCCGTCGATCCCGACGCGCAAAGAGCCGTTCGGCGTCGCCGTCTACGCGCCCATCGATCGCGCGCCGCTTCCGCCCGACGTCGTGCTCGTGCGCGGCAACGCGCGCCAGCTCATGCTGCTCAACGAAGCCGCGCAGGCCGCCGGCGTCGATCATTCGACCCCGACGATGGGCCGGCCGACGTGCGCGCTCTTGCCTGAGGCGCTCGAGAGCCGGCGCGCGGGCGCCAGCCTGGGCTGCATCGGCAACCGCGTCTACACCGCGCTCGACGACAGCGACGCCTACTTCGCCATCCCCGGCCCGTCGGTGAGCGCGATCGAGGAGCGGCTGCGCACGATCGTCCACGCCAACGCCGAGCTCGAGAAGTTCCACCGCGGTCGCCTGCAAACCTAAACCCAACAATAGACACGCGACCCTCGTTACCGAATTTCACGCTGCCGTCCGGCGGCGCCGATCCGTTACAATGCCCACGATGGGTCCCTCGACGGCACCGGCGCTGCTCGATGCGCCGCCGCCCGACGCCGAGCTCCTGGCCACGCGCTTCGCCGGCCGGCTGAAGCCGCGCGACACCCGCGCGCTCCATCGCTGGCTGTCGGCGCTCGGCGACACGCCGACCCTGGCGGCGGCCATGCAGTCGCTGGAAGCCGCCGCGCGCTGGCTGCGCAGCGGCTCGGCGCTCATCGAGACCGAGCCGGCGCCGATCGTGCGGCTGCGCCTGCTCGTCGACGTCCTCGAGGAGGTCCCGGCGTGGCGACGCACGCTCGCCGCGCAGGTGGCGCGCGCCTGCGCCGACGGTGACGCGCTGCCCGCGCTCGAAGCCGGGCTGCCCAACGATCGCGGCCTGTGGCCCGAGTCGACCGATCGCCTGGCGCGCCGGCTTCTGCCCGCGGCCGAGGCGTCGCGCGATCTGGGCGCGCTGGTATCACGCATGTTCCCGACCATGCGCGACGCGATGTGGCTCGGCTTCGTGCCCGACGATCTGGCGGCGCACCTGGTGCGCCTCCTCGACGACGGCACGCGCGGCGCCGGCGTCACGCCGCCGTTTTCGCCGCTCGCGCAAGCCACGCTCGACGTCATCGCGCTCGTCGCCACGCGCACCTCCGCGCTCGGCCTGTCGCGCGAGATCCGCGCGCGCAGCCCCGAGATTCCGCTGGCGGCGTCGCCGTTCTTCCTCTTGCCGCGCCTGTGCGACGCGCTCTTCTCCGGCATCGGCTCGGCGGGGTCGTGCCGCGATCAGATCGTCGCCTGCCGCGACGCGCTCGACACCGTGCGCGCGCACCTCGAGGAGTTCGGCGTCTCCGTCGACGTCGTCTATCGCATCGAGGTCATCGCCAAGAACCTCGATCGCCTGCGCGATCTTCTCGCCGTCAGCGAAGCCGACGGCGCCGACGCCAAAGCCGCCGCCGCGTTCCACGTGCTGGCGCAGATCGCCGCCGCGCGCGTGCGCGATCGCAGCGTGCGCGACATGCTGGCGACCAACCTGCACCTGCTCGCGCGCAAGGCGATCGAGCACGCGGGCGAAACCGGCGAGCACTACATCACCACCACGCGCAAACAATGGTGGAAGATGCTGGCGTCGGGCGGCGGCGGCGGCCTCGTCACCGTCGGCACCATCGTCTGCAAGTACCTCGTCCTGTGGAGCCACCTCGCGCTCTTCGTCGAAGGCTCGCTGGCCTCGATCAACTACGCCGCCAGCTTCCTCCTCATGCAGCTGTGCGGCTTCACGCTCGCCACCAAGCAGCCGTCGATGATCGCCGCGTCGTTGGCCGGCTCGCTGCACGGCTCTGGCGACAAGGCCGAGCT
>DASXOU010001050.1:0-7716 GCA_036494045.1 Polyangia bacterium
GACCTTTGCACTAGCCGAGCCCGGCCAACACGACCAAGGACTCCTTGTCGATCGCGGTCGGCTTCACGGCGGTGCCCGCGACGTTCTGATCGCGCTTGATCGGCCGGCGGCTCGCCCGCATAATCGAGTCCGCACTCTAAAATGCACGCCCGCGGCCGCCCAGTCTCGTTGTCCGACGACGCGCTCCTCGACGCCGCGCGCGACGTCTTCCTCGAGCGCGGCCTCGACGCGACCACCAGCGAGATCGCCAAGCGCGCGCGCATCTCCGAGAGCGTCATCTTCTACCGTTACAAGACCAAAGAGGCGCTGTTCACCGCCGTCTTCGAGCGGCAGCTGGTGACGCCGCCCGGCTTCGCGCGGCTCGCCTGGCGCGCCGGCGTCGGCGAGGTCGCCGACAACCTGTTCGACGCCGGCATGGCGCTCATCGAGCTGTCGAACCACGTCTTGCCGTTCATGATGATGGCGTTCGTCAGCCCGACCAAGCTCAACGTGCTGGCCAAGCACGCGCAGAGGCCGCATCCAATGAAAGAGGAGATGCTCGGCATTTTGTCGCGCTACTTCGCCGCCGAGATGCAGGCGCGGCGGCTGCGGCCGGCGCGCAGCGAGATCCTGGCGCGCACGTTTCTCGGCGGCATCACGCAGTACGTGATGTCGTTCTCCATGGCGCCGCCGCGGTCCGAGCTCGACGAGCCGACCTTCTTGCGCGGCATGATCGACCTGTTATTGGCGGGCGCGCGCGAGCCGCGCCGCAAGAGGAGATGACGTTGCCTTCGTTCGTCCATTTTTCGAGTGTCCGCTCGACAATTCGACTGTTGCCGCTCGCCCTGCTCGCGTCGGCTCTCGGCGGCTGCAACCAGCAGGAGGCGGCGAGCGCCGAGCGCAAGCAGAAGCCGGTCGCGGCCGCCACCGTCGTCGTTGGCGAGCGCGAGCTGCCCAACACGCTGCTCCTCGCCGGCACGCTCAAGGCGAACCAGGAGTCGGACCTCGCCGCCAACGCCACCGGACGGGTGACGCGCACCACCGTCGAGCGCGGCAGCTACGTCAAGATGGGGCAGACCATCGCGCAGCTCGACGTGCGCCAGGCGACGCTGTCGGCGAGCGAGGCCGACGCCAACGTCGCCACCGCGCAAGCGCAGCGCAGCGCCGCCGAACAGGAGTGCGCGCGCTATCAGCGGCTCCTCGATCGCGGCGCCATCTCGCAGCAGGAGTTCGATCGCCAGACGACGAGCTGCAAGACCGCCACCAGCTCGGCGGAAGCGGCCGAGTCGCGCGCGGCGCTGGCCAAGGAGACGCTGTCGAACGGCACCGTGCGCGCGCCGTTCCCCGGGCTGGTCTCGGAGCGCTACGTGTCGGTCGGCGAGTACGTGATGCCGTCGACCAAGGTGGCGCACATCGTCGACATCGATCCGCTGCGGCTCGAGCTCACCATCCCCGAGCAGAACATGAGCGCGGTGCACGAGGGGCAAGAGGTGAGCTTTCAGGTGGGCGCCTTCCCCGATCGCACCTTCACCGGCGTCGTGCACTACATCGGACCGGCGGTGCGCGCGACCACGCGCGACCTCGTCTTCGAGGCGATGGTGTCGAACAAGGACAAGCTCTTGCGCCCCGGCCTGTTCGCCACCGCGCAGCTCGACGTCGGCAAGCAGAAGCTGCCGGTCGTGCCGCGTAGCGCCATCAAGACCGACGGCGACACCTCGCGGCTCTACGCGGTCGTCGAAAAGCACGTCGAGGAGCGCATCGTGCAGCTCGGGCCCGTCGCCGGCGACGTCGTCGGCGTCTTGAAGGGCGTCAACGCCGGCGAGCGCATCGTCGCCAAGCCGACCGACGAGATCTCCGACGGCGTCGAGGTGCAGTAGCGATGCAGTGGCTGGCTCGACTGTGCGTCAAGCGGCCGGTGTTCGCGGCCGTCCTCATGCTCACCATCGCGGTGGTCGGCATCGCCGGCTACTTCAAGCTCGGCCTCGACTGGTTCCCCAAGGTCGACTTCCCCGTCGTCGTCGTGACCACGCGCTACGACGGCGCCGCGCCCGAGGAAGTCGAGACCGAGATCACCGAGAAGATCGAAGAGGCGGTCAACACCATCAACGGCATCGATGAGCTGCGCTCGGTCTCGGTCGAAGGCGTGTCGCAGGTGTTCATCACCTTCACGCTCGAAAAATCGGTCGAGGTCGCCGCGCAGGACGTGCGCGATCACGTGTCGACGGCGATCGCCAACCTGCCGCGCGGCATCGATCCGCCCGTGGTCCTGAAGTTCGATCCCGACGCCATCCCCGTCCTCTACGTGGCCGTCGAGTCGACGCGCGGCGTGCGTGACACCACCGAGATCGCCGACAAGCGGGTGCGCCGGCAGATCGAGAGCATCCCCGGCGTCGGCCAAGTCAACCTCCTTGGCGGGCGCAAGCGGCAGATCAACGTGTGGCTCGATCCGGTGCAGCTGCGCGGCGTCGGGCTGACGCCGCAGGACGTGCAGCGCGCCATCGCCCAGCAGAACCTGACCACCCCGGGCGGCGCCGTGCAGACCGGCCCGACGGAGCTGACCTTGCGCGTGCAGGGGCGCGTGTCGAGCCCGCAGGCGATCGGCCAGATCGTGGTGCGCCAGGCCGGCGATCACCCGATCCGCGTCGGCGACGTCGCGCGTGTCGAGGACGGCGAAGAGGAGCCCGAGACGGTCGCGCTGCTCGACGGCAAGCCGACGGTGATGCTGACCATCCGCAAGCAGTCGGGCGAGAACACCGTGCAAGTGGTCGATCGCGTCGTCGAGCGGCTCGGCGACGTCGAGAAGGCGCTGCCCGCCGGCTACAAGCTCACGGTCGTGCGTGACAACTCGCAGGTCGTGCGCACCGCCGTCCACGCGGTCAAGGAGCACCTGGTGCTCGGCGCGTTCTTGGCGTCGTTGGTCGTGCTCTTCTTCCTCGGCAACCTGCGCTCGGCGGTGATCTCGGCGATCGCGATCCCGGTGTCGATCGTCGGCACCTTCGCGCTCATGTGGATCGAGGGCTTCACGCTCAACATGATCACGCTCCTGGCTTTGGCGCTCGCCGTCGGCATCGTCATCGACGACGCCATCGTCGTGCTCGAGAACATCCATCGCTTCATCCACGAGCTGCGCTATAAGCCCTTTCCCGCCGCCGTCGCCGCCACCAAGGACATCGGGCTCGCGGTTCTGGCGACGACGCTGTCGCTCATGGCCGTGTTCATCCCGGTCGCGTTCATGTCGGGCATCGTCGGCCGCTTCCTCGGCGGCTTCGGGCTCACGATGGCGTTCGCCATCGGCGTGTCGATGCTGGTCAGCTTCTCCTTGACGCCGAGCTTGTCGGCGCGCTGGCTCGATCCGCCCGAGATCGACGCCGACGGCAACATCGTCGAGCACCAGACCTGGCTCGGCCGCGCCGCCGACACCTTCTATCACCCGATCGAGCGCGTGTATCTGCGCATGCTCCGCTGGTCGATGCGCCATCGCTGGGTCATCGTCCTCGCCTGCGGCCTGGCGCTGTTCTCGCTCGGCCCGCTCGGCAAGGCGGTCAAGAAGGGCTTCGTGCCCGACGACGATCAAGGCGCGTTCCAGGTCAACGTGCGCGCACCCGAGGGCACGAGCCTACAGTCGACGGCGCTCATCGCCGAGCGCATCGCGCGGCAGATCCGCGAGCACATCCCCGGCGTGCAGCTCACCACGATGACCATCGGCGACACCGATCAGCGCATTCCCAACAAGGCCGGCATCTACGTGCGCCTCACCGATCCCGAGAAGCGCAAAGAGACGATGAAGCAGCTCATGACGCGCGTGCGCAACGAGATCGTCGCGCGTCAGGCCAAGAACCTGCGCATCGACGTCTCGGAGGTCGACGCCTTCAACTCGGGCCAGTCGACCGCGGCCGTGCAGTACGGCATCTACGGGCCCGATCTCGACAAGCTCGCCGAGTACAGCGACAAGCTCGTGCGCGAGCTCAAGAAGGTGCCCGGCGCCGTCGACGTCGACACCAACCTCGTCGTCGGCAAGCCCGAGCTCGACGTGTCGATCGATCGCGAGAAGGCGGCCAACCTCGGCGTGCAGGTGGCCGACATCGCGCAGACGCTGCAGCTCCTCGTCGGCGGGCTCAAGATCTCGAGCTACGCCGAGAAGGGCGAGGACTACGACGTGCGCGTGCGCGCCGAGCGGCAGTATCGCTCGGACGCGCGCGGGCTGTCGCTGGTGACGGTGCCGTCGGCGCGCTACGGCTCGGTGCCGCTGTCGGACGTCGTGGCCTGGCGATCGGCGACCGGCCCCTCGGCGATCAACCGCGTCAGCCGCCAGCGTCAGGTCGTGGTGCAAGCCAACATCGCGCCCGGCTACGGCGACAGCGACGTGCAGTTCGCGCTCGAGAAGATCATCGCCGACCTGCACCTGCCGGCGAGCTACCACGCGGCGCCGCAGGGGCGCTCGCGCGAGACGGCGCGCGCGGGCAAGAGCTTCGTGCTCGCGTTCGCGCTCTCGTTCATCTTCATGTACCTCGTCTTGGCGGCGCAGTTCGAGTCGTGGCTGCACCCGATCACGATCCTCTTGTGCCTGCCGCTGACGATCCCCTTCGCCTTCGCGTCGCTGCTCATCTTCAACCAGTCGCTCAACATCTTCACGGCGCTCGGGCTCCTCGTCTTGTTCGGCGTCGTGAAGAAGAACTCGATCTTGCAGGTCGATCACACCAACAACTTGCGCGCCAAGGGGATGCCGCGCGACGAGGCGATCCTGCGCGCCAACAAGGATCGCCTGCGGCCGATCTTGATGACCACGATCGCGTTCGTCGCCGGCATGATCCCGCTGGCGGTCGCGCGCGGCGTCGGCGCCGGGCTGGCGCGCGCCACCAGCGGCGTGGTCATCGGCGGCCAGACCTTCTCGCTGTTGCTCACGCTTCTGGCGACGCCGGTCGCCTACTCGCTCTTCGACGACGCCTCGCGCGGCGTGCGCCGCCTCTTCGCCAGCGAGCACCCGCGCGACCAGGGCGAAGCCGAGCTCGACGAGACGATCAGCCCGCCGGCGTCGGCGGCAGATGGAACGGCGCAAACAGCCGTGCGTCGAGAAATGCCGTGATCGCCGCCAGTCGATCGTCGCGGATCTCGAAGAGGTGCAGCGCCATCGGCTGCCAGCCGCCCGTCGCCCGATCGCGCTGATAGCCCGCCAGCGCCGGCATGCCGTTGGCGCGCGCTGGGACGAGCGTGAACGCGCCGGCACCCGCCGGACCAAACAGCATGGCCGCGATCGCCGCGCCGATCGCTTGCGCGCCGCGCAGCCACTCGGCCAACGGCGGCATCGCCAGCGTCGCGTCGTCGTGCAGGAGCGCCACCAGCGCGTTCACGTCGGCCGTCTCCCAGGCGGCCACGTAGCGCGCCAGCAGCGCCTGCGTCTTTGCATCCTCGAAGCGCTCCTCGGTCGCCCGATCCCGACCGCCGAGCGCGCGCGCGGCCAGAGTCTCGCGCGCCCGCTGCAACGCCGAGTTCACCGCCGTCACCGACAGGTCGAGCAGCTCGGCACATTCGCTCGCCTGCCAGCCCACCACGTCGCGCAGGATCAAGACCGCGCGCTGCTTGGGCGGCAACAGCTGCACCGCGACGAGAAACGCCAGCGCCACGCTCTCGCGCTGCGTGTAGCGCGCCTCGGGCGAGGGCGCCACGTCGAGGAGCTCGTCGGGACAGGGCTCGAGCCACGGCAGATCGGTGCGCGGCGGCCCGATGGGCCTGTCGGCGCCGGCGGGCGGCCCCAGCTCCGTCGGCAGGCTGCGCGCCGCGCGCGACCCGAGCACGTCGAGACACGCGTTGGTGGTCACGCGATAGAGCCAGGTCCGTACGCTCGAGCGCCCTTCGAAGGCGCCGAGCCCGCGCCAGGCGCGCACCAGGCTCTCCTGCAAGAGATCATCGGCGTCGTGCAGGGAGGCCGCCATGCGGTAACAGAGCGCGCGCAGCTCGTTCCGATGCGGCGCCACCAGCCGGGCGAACGCCGTCTCGTCGCCGCCTCGCGCCGCCGCCAGCGTCTCCTCGATGAGCATGTCCAACGGATGCAGCAGCGACGGCAAAAGGTCAAGCGTCGCGATTTTTTCGCCGCCACCGGTGAGTTTGCCGCGCGCCCTCCGTCTACCTCCTTGTCACCCCAACGAGGAGAGAGCATGAGCAACGCATCCGGCCCCGTGATCCTGACCGTTCGCGGCACGCTCGTTCCGAAGACGCTCGAAGCGGCGCGCGTGCTGCACAACGAAACCGCCGGCTCGCCGCCGGGCATCGCCGCCGCCCGCGCGCTCGGCGATCTCAGCCACAAAGTCTATGCGCCGTCGCTGCGCAGCCAGCAGTCGGGCGCCAAAGCGGGCGAGCTCTTGTTCCACGACGTCTGGGACGACGTCGCCGGCATCATGCAATTCTTCGGCAACGCGCACGTGCACGAGCAGGCGGGCAAGCTGTTCTCGGCGCGTGACGCGACGGTGTGGATGCCGGCGCGCGGATCGTTCAGCTACAGCCTGCCGGTGCCGGCGCACAAGACCGAGCGCTGTCTCGGGATGATTCGCGGACCGATCGCGTCGCCGGAAAAGGCGATCGAGATCTTCGCCAAGGCCGATGCCAAGGCGCAGCGTGAGGCGCGCCGGCGCGGCATCATCTCGCACGAGCTGTTCATCAAGCTCAACGCGCCGGGGGATGACTCGCCGCTCGAGCTCCTCGGGTTGGATCTGTGGAGCGACTTCGCGGGGATGAGCGAGCACTACGCGAACCCCGAGGAGATGAAGGCGCTCGGCGCCGCGTTCTCGGGCGCGCCGACCGCGGCCGTCTGGGAGCAGGCCCCCGGCCAGTGGTCCGAGTGGTAGAGGCAGGGTACTAGACCGCTCTCCGCGCCTGCCGTCTCACTTATTGAATGGGGTCGTATCGATCGGCTCAGGGCCGCCCTGCGAAGCGGGCGCGGCGCCGGAGTTTTGGGTCGCACGGTTGGGACTGTTTGCCTTCTGACCGGCAGCGGCGGTCGTGCTGTTCGTCGATGATTTGGTGCTGGCGCCACAAGCTGCGATCAGAGAGCCGGCAAGGACCAATCCAAGAACCCTCTTCAACATGTCGCGCCTCCATTTCGTTCTCGAATCAGCAAACGGGTCACGTGCCTGCCATGCTATCGCATCTCGCGGTTAGGTTAAACGCGCAGACGCGGCGATCAAGCTCGATTTCGAAGGCCAGACAGGACCGCGTCCAGCGTTTGGTCGGCGTCCTGACCGTCCTGACCGGCAAACGGTCCGATAACCGGACGGCTTACTAACCGTTGGCAGGTTCCCTTTCGACTGACAGTCCCGATCGCGGCGTAGATCCGATTACGTGCGTTCACGGTGACGCTGACAGCTGGTCCTTCAAGTTGACGATCCCGAGGACTGCGTAGCAGCATCGTCGACAGGAAAGCCGTCATGAGTATCCCGACCCGAGTATTGGAGCTGGAGCAGCGCAGCATCGGCACTCGCGGCGCGCCTGCACTCGGCGACGCCTACCAGGTACTGCGGGAGCAATGGCGCGCAGGTGATCGCGATCGCGAGGTGGCGTTACATCTCATGTTCCTCGCTTGGTATCTCAATATCGAGCCTCCGTTCCTGACTGGCCTCGACGAACGCCGCACGCCGTCGACACAGCTTTGCTTTGGCTACCGCACGGTGCTCATCGATCCGACCGTGACCGAACGGAAGAAAAGCAAGAAGCGGATCGAGATCAACGATGCCGAGGCGACCGTGG
>DASXOU010001051.1:0-4181 GCA_036494045.1 Polyangia bacterium
CAAGGCCGGCGATCGCGACGGCGCGCGCAAGGAGTACCAACGCTTCTTGGCGCTGTCGCCGCCCTACTTGAAGGACATCGAGCAGGTCAAAGGCATCCTCGATACGCTGTAGTAAACGCGCGTTTACTTGTGCGCGCCGAAGATGACCGCGAGCGCGACGATGGCCCCGACGGCGATGGCGATGCCGACGATGATGAGGAGGCGGCTCTTGCCCGCCGCCGGCCCGGGCGCCATCGGATGCTCGAGCTGGGCCACGCGATCGGTGGCCGGCGCCGGCCGCGGCGCCTGCTGCGGCGCGACGACCACCGGCGCCGCCTGCTGCGCCGTCGGCAAGCGCTGCGCGACCGGCGGCGCGCCGGTTTCGCCGCGCGTCAGGCGCGCCAAATCGCCGCGCAGGTCGGCCGTGTCGCGATAGCGATCGTCGCGCTTCTTCGCCAGCAGCTTCAGGATCACCTGATCGAGGAGCGGCGGAATCCCGCGCGTCTTTGCCACCTCGGACGGCGGCGGCGGCATCGTCTTCAAGTGCGCCGTGATCATCTCGCCCGGCGTCTTGCAGATGAACGGCAGCGCGCCGGTCACCATCTCGTACGACAGGATCCCGAGCGCGTACAGATCGCTGCGCCCGTCGAGCTGCGCGCCCATGAGCTGCTCGGGCGACATGTACTCGAGCGTGCCCAGCGTCTGCCCCGCCGCCGTCAGCGCCGGCCCCGCCGATCCGCCGAGCCCCTCGCCCGACACGATCTTGGCGATGCCGAAGTCGAGCACCTTCACGAAATCGGGCGTCGGCCGCGTCTCGAGGTAGATGTTCTCGGGCTTGATGTCGCGATGCACGATGCCATGGCCGTGCGCCTCGCCGAGCGAATCGGCGATCCCGTCCATGACGACGGCGAGGCGCGCCGGCGGCAGCGGCCCCTCCTCGGCGAGGATCGCGTGCAACGAGCGCCCCTGCAGCATCTCCATCGCCAGGTACATGACGCCGTCGGACGACTGATCGAAGTCGTACACCTGGACCGTGTGCGGCGCGCGGAGCAGCGACGACGCTTGCGCCTCGCGCTTGAAGCGGCCGACCACCTGCGGGTCCTTGGCCATCTTCGGATGCAGCACCTTGAGCGCCACCTTGCGGTTCATGCCGGTCTGCGTCGCGCGATAGACGGCGCCGAAGCCGCCTTCGCCGAGCTTGTCCTCGACGGCGTAGCGATTGTTGATGAGCTTGCCGGTGAGATCGTGGCTCGCCGCAGCGGGCGGAATGATCGACGCGGGCTTCGGCGCTGCCGGCTTGGGCGCCGGCGTGGGTGCAGGCGCGGGCGGCGCGATCGCTTTCATCTCCGACGAGCCGGGCGCGATGGTCGCCGCGAAGCTCATCGCCGACGAGATCGGCCCCTTCTTCTCCGGCACTGCTTGCGGCGCCGGCGCCGCGATCGGCTTCACCGGCGGCACGCTCGCCGACCCGCCTTGAAACAGCGTCTTGGCGCCGGTGCGCACCGCCGCCTGCGGAATCACCGCGCCCGGCTGCTGCGTCCCGCACGCGCCGCAAAAGCGCGCCCCCGCCTCGAGTGCGTTCCCACACTTGACGCACTTTTGCCCCGCGCTCATTCGTCGGCCTCGCTCAAGAGCTCTTGCGCCAGATCGATGCGCATCCCAAAGTTGTACCCCGCCAACGCGCGCGCCTTGTCGACGTAGCCGCCGGTGTTGACCGCGACCACGTGCCCGGCGGCGTTGAAGATCGGGCTCCCCGACGTGCCGCCCGAGGTGAACGCCGAGTGCTGGATGAGCCGCATCTCCTTGACGTCGCCGGCGCGCCCGTCGAGCGTGGTGATGCGCCCGACCACGCCCTCGACGAAGGTCGCCTCGGGCGCGCTGACGTCGGCGAGCCGTCCGGGAAAGCCGTAGGTGAACATCGGATCGCCCGTCGCCAGCGCCTCGTACTCGCCGGCCGCCGCCAGCGACACCTTGGCCGGCAGCTTGCCGTCGACCTTGAGCCAGCCGACGTCGGGCGAGATGAACGCGCCGCCCGGCACGAAGCCGCGCACGCGCCGCATGCGCTCGACGACCAGGCGGGTGCGCGCGTCGCCGTTCAAGACCACCACGATCTGTCCGCCGCGCTTGCGCAGATCCTCGGCCGCGGCGACGCAGTGCGCGTTGGTCACCAGCTTGTCGTCGGCGACGGCGAACGCGGTGCAGAAGCCTTCGTCCTGCCCGGTCGGCGTGTGCACGGCGACGAGCCAGACCGCGGCGTGATTGGCCTTGGCGATGTCGGCGCCGCCTTTGCCACCGGCGTGCTGCAGCTTGCCCGACAGCTCGTCGAGCTTCTTTTGCAGCTGCGCGCGCTCGGCGTCGGACGCGGCGCGCTGTTGCTCCATGACCTTGACCATCTCGCGGCGCAGCGCCACGTCGGCGGGCGGACGCAGGCGATAGGCGACGACCACGCCGCCGAGCGTGATCACGAGGAGCGCCGCCATCGCCACCACGAGCACGCGCAGCCGCTCCGGCTCGCGACGCGCGCGCGCCAGCGCCTGCTCGATCATGAGCGCGACGGTGCGCTGCCCGACCTTGCCGCCGCCGGCGACGGTGCCGGGAACCAGCGGCTTGGCATTTGGGTTCGCGATCGTCGGCGGAATCATCGCCGCGCCCTCGAACGCCACGCGCACGCGCGGCCCGCCGGCGCCGAACTCGATCTCGCTGCCCGGCGCCACCGCCGCCTTGCCGGCGACGGGCCGCCCCGCCAAGCGCGTGCCGTTCGCCGATCCGAGGTCGTATAGCCACACCTGGCCGGCCTCGAGGCGCAGCTCGGCGTGCCGCCCCGAGGCGTCGCGATCCTTGTCCGCGTCGAACGCGACGTCGTTGTCCGGCAGCCGCCCGAAGCGCACCGGCTTTGGACCCGCGTCCAGCGTCAGCCGCTGCCCGGCGCGCGCCCCGCCCACGATGTCGATGGTCAGCTTCACCGCGGCGCCGCCGGCTCCAGGAAGCTCACCTCGCAGGTCTGCCCCGGCTCGGCCAGCACCTCGCGATCGGCGACCACCGGCAGCGGGCTGCCCTGCGTGCGCAACGACAGCGTGTGCCGTCCCGCCGGCAGCCGCAGCTCGATGACGCCTTCGCCGGTGCGCGCGCCGGTGTCGCGCCCGTCGGAGATCACCGCCAGCCCCGCCGTTCGCGCAGCGACGCGGCAGCGCACGCCGTGACGATAGAGCGCCGCGCCGGTGACGATGCTGCCGAGCACCAGCCCGACCACCACCGCCATCGACATCAGCTCCATCGTCGGCCGCCGCGCCGCGTGCGTCGAAGCCTGATGCGACGCCACCACGCGATGCTCGGTGGTCGGCTGCGACGTCGCCGGCGGCCCGAAGCCGTCGAACGTCTCGGTCCCCGTCGGTGCCGGCGGCAGATCCGGATCGATGCGCCAATGCGCGAAGCTGAGCGCGTCCTCCGCGGTCGCCTCGGGCAAGAGGTCGCCGTCGAAGTGGGCCACGATCACGGTGATGTTGTCGGGCCCGCCGGCGCCGTTGGCCATCTCGATGAGGATGCGCGCCGCCTCGGCGGGATCGTCGATCGATCCCATGACCGCCGAGATCTCCTCGTCGCTGACCACGCCGACCAGGCCGTCCGAGCACATCATCAGCCGATCGCCCTTGCGCAGCTCCACCTTCGATAGCTGCACCTCGACGTCCTCCTGCACGCCGAGCGCCTGCAAGATCACGTTCGAGTGCTCGAAGAACTTCGCCTGCTCGACGGTGATCTGTCCGGTCTCGAGCAGCTGATTGACCAGCGACTGATCGCGCGTCACCTGCGTGAACGCGCCCTGGCGCCACACGTACGCGCGCGAATCGCCGACCTGCGCGATCAACGCCGAGTCGCGCCACAGCTGCACCGCGGTCATGGTGGTGCCCATGCCCGAGCGCGCCAGGTTCTCGCGCGCCTCTTTGAAGATCTTGGCGTTGGCCTCGCGCGCCGCGCCGCGCAGCTTGCGCGCCAGGTGCTGCCGCTCGTCGTCGACGACGCCTTCGGGCGCATCGACCATGTGCGCATCGAGCATCGTCAGCGCCAGCGACTCGATCGCCATCCCCGAGGCGACCTCGCCGGCGGCGGCGCCGCCCATGCCGTCGCACACGAGGAACAGCGCGCCCTTTTCCCCCAGCTTGAACGTGAACGGGGGGCGGCCGTCGGCCGCGCGAACGGAGGTGGTG
>DASXOU010001052.1:0-5774 GCA_036494045.1 Polyangia bacterium
GCTATGACGGACCGCGACGAGAGGATGTGACGTGAACGATCAGCAGTTGCTTGCCGAGCAGTTCGAGACCCACCGCGACCATCTGCGGGGCATCGCCTACCGGATGCTGGGCTCGACCGGCGAGGCGGACGACGCGGTCCAGGAGGCGTGGCTGCGCCTCGGCCGCGCCGAGCCGGGCAGCATCGAGACCCTCGGCGGCTGGCTGACGACGGTGGTGGCGCGCGTCTGCCTCGACCTCCTGCGCTCGCGCAAATCGCGGCGCGCGGAGCCGATGGCCGCGCGCGTGCCCGATCCCATCGTCTCGACGAGCGAAGAGGAGGCGCTGCTCGCCGAGTCGATCGGGCTGGCGCTCCTGGTCGTGCTCGAGACGCTGGCGCCGGCGGAGCGGCTCGCCTTCGTGCTGCACGACATGTTCGGCGTGTCGTTCGAGGAGATCGCGCCCATCGTCGAGCGCACACCGACGGCGGCGCGGCAGCTGGCGAGCCGCGCCCGGCGGCGCGTGCAGGGCGCGGCCACGCCCGACGCCGATCGCGCGCGCCAGAACGAGGTCGTCAGCGCCTTTTTGGCCGCCGCGCATGGCGGCGACTTCGCGGCGCTGGTGGCCGTGCTCGATCCCGACGTGGTCCTGCGCGCCGATCGCGGCGCCGGCGAGACCGTCGAGCTCCGCGGCGCCGAGACGGTGGCGCGCAACGCGTCGCTGTTTCACAAGCTGGCGCCGGCCAACCGCGTCGAGAAGCGCGCCTGGGTCAACGGCGGCCCCGGCACCATCGTCTTCGTCGACGGCGAGCCGTTCTCGATCGTCGGCTTCACCATCGCCGGCGGCCGCATCGTCGAGATGGATATCCTGGCCGATCCCGCCCGCCTCGCCCGCCTCGCCCTGCCGCCCATGTAATGGGTTTCCCTTGACTTGGGGCCCTTTCCGACTATAGTCAGCCGTCTTTTTTACGGGTATGCGCTATAAAATCAAGGACATACCGAGCGAGGGGCTGGTCGTCGACCAGGAGCTGCCTCGCTCGCTCTTCGCCGATGCGCTCGAGGGCGTGGACGCCGATCTCGACGCGACCACGGGCAGCGTGCGCGTGCAATTGTCCAAGGATCGCGATGACAACGTCTTCGCGCACGGCGATCTGAAGGCGCTCGTCACCGTTCCCTGCGCGAGCTGTCTCGGGCCGGCGTTGGTCAAGCTGTCGGTGCCGGTGAAGCTGACGTTCGTCGCCGCCACCGACGAAGAGGCGAGCGACGCCGATCCGCTCGACGACGTCGACGTGACCGCGCACGATGGCCAGGAGATCGATCTGGGCGCGCAGCTGCGCGAGCTCATCATCCTGTCGCTGCCGATCTCGTCGCGATGCCGCGACAATTGCGCGGGGCTGTGCGCCACCTGCGGTCAGAACAAGAACGAGCGCGACTGCGGCCACCGCGCGCCGACGCTCGAAGATCCCCGATTCCAGGCACTCAAGAACCTCAAGCTCGATCAGTAGCACCCAAGGAAAGGCAAGGATCATGGCTGTTCCGAAGCGAAGGAAGTCGAAGGCGATGCGCGATCACCGTCGGGCGCAGTGGATGCGCTCGGTGCCGAAGCCGTCGGTGACGCAGTGCCCGAAGTGCCAGGAGCCGAAGCTGCCGCACCGCGTGTGCGAGGCGTGCGGCTACTACCGCGATCGGCAGGTCATCAAGAAGGCCACGGAAACCGAAGGGTAGCGGCCATGCGCACCGTCGCCGTCGACGCGATGGGGGGCGATCACGCGCCGAAACCCGAAGTGGAAGGCGCGGTGGCGGCGGTGCGTGAACGGATCGCGCGCGTGATCCTCGTCGGCGACGAGGCGCGCGTGCGCGGCGAGCTCGAGCGGCACGGCGCCGGCGGGCTCGACGGGCTCACGGTGCGCCACGCCTCGGAGGTCATCCTCATGGAGGACCATCCGGCGGTGGCGGCCAAGGGCAAGAAGGACTCGTCGATGCGGGTCGCGTTCGATCTCGCCAAGGAAGGCGCGGTCGACGCGGTGGTGTCGGCGGGGAACTCGGGCGCGATGCTGGCATGCGGCCTTTTCGTGATGCGGCGGCTGCCCGGCGTCGAGCGGCCCGGGATCGTGACCACGTTTCCGACGGTGAACGGGGTGTGCGCGCTCATCGACATGGGCGCCAACGTCGAGTGCCGGCCGGAGACGCTGGCGCAGTTCGCGGTGCTGGGCGCGGTCTACGCGCGCCTGCTCCACGGAAAAGCGCGGCCCAAGGTGGGCCTCTTGTCGAACGGCGAAGAGTCGATCAAGGGGACCGAGCTGACGCGCGGGGCGTACAAGCTGCTCACCGCCGCGATCGAGAAGGACTTCGAGTTCGTCGGCTACGTCGAGGGGCGCGACATCTTCGTCGGCGACGTCGACGTCGTGGTCACCGACGGCTTCACCGGCAACGTGGTCCTGAAGACGTCGGAGGGCGCGGCGGCGGCGATCACCGCGATCATGAAGCGCGAGATCTTGTCGACGACGATGGGCAAGCTCGGCGCGCTGTTTCTGCGCGGGACGTTCGCGCGCCTCAAGCGCACGCTCGACGTCGACGAGCACGGCGGCGCGCCGCTCGTCGGGGTCGATGGCATCGCGGTGCTGACGCATGGCGCGGCTTCGGCGCGCGCGATCAAGAACGGGATCCGCGTCGCAGCCAGCTTCGGCGACGCGGCGCTGCCCAAAGCGGTGGCGGCGGCGATCGCCAAGCACGCGCCGTTGTGGTCCGAAGAAGCCGTGCAGGCCCAAAGTGGATAAGAGGCGTGGGTAGAGAGGAATCATGCAAAGAGCGCGAATTGCAGGGACGGGTCGGGCGTTGCCGGACAAGGTGCTGACCAACGACGATCTGTCGAAGATGGTCGCGACGTCCGACGAGTGGATCAACGAGCGCACCGGCATTCGCGCGCGGCGCATCCTCGAGGAGGGGCGCACGACGTCGGATCTGGCGTCGCTGGCGGGGCGGCGCGCCTGCGAGACGGCGGAGATCGATCCCAAGGAGGTCGACTGCATCATCGTGGCGACGATCTCGCCCGACATGCCGATGCCGGCGGTGGCGGTGACGGTGCAGCAGAAGCTCGGCATCACCGCGCAGTGCCCGTCGTTCGACGTGTCGGCGGCGTGCGCCGGCTTCATCTACGGCATGACCATCGCCGACTCGTTCATCAGGGGCGGGCAGTTCAAGCGCGTGCTCGTCATCGGCGTGGAGATCTTGTCGCGCCTGGTCGATTGGACGGATCGCAACACCTGCGTGCTCTTCGGCGACGGCGCCGGCGCGGCGCTCCTGGTTCCGCATGACGGCGACGATCGCGGGATCTTGTCGACGCACATCTTCGCCGACGGATCGGGCATGCCGTACCTGAACATTCCGGGCGGTGGCTCGGCGGAGCCGACGACGGCCAAGAGCGTCGAGGCCAAGCGGCACTTCGTCAAGATGCAGGGCAAGCCGGTGTTCACGCACGCGGTGAAGAACATTTCGTCGGCGGCGAAGACGGCGCTCGAGGCCAACGGCAAGTCGCCGGCGGACGTCGATTGGGTGGTCGCGCATCAGGCGAACCTGCGCATCTTGGAGGCCGTGGCCGAGCGCTGTGGGCTGCCGCTCGAGAAGTTCTACTTGAACATCCACAAGTATGGGAACACGTCGTCGGCGTCGATTCCGATCGCGCTCGACGAGGCGGCGCGCGAAGGCAAGGTCAAGCCGGGCGATCTGCTGCTCATGGCGGCGCTTGGCGCGGGCCTCTCGTGGGGCTCGGCGCTCGTGAGATTCTGATGCGCGCGTTTCTGTTTCCCGGGCAGGGCTCGCAGAAGGTCGGCATGGATGCTGGGCTGTCGCGGCGTCGCTTCGAGGAGGCCGACGACGCGCTCGGGTTCAAGCTGTCGAAGATCATCGCGGACGGGCCGGACGCGGAGCTTACGCGCACGCAGCATACGCAGCCGGCGATTCTGACGGTGTCGGTCGCCTACGCCGACATGTTGAAGCAGCGCGGCGTCGTCGCCGAGGTCGCCGCGGGGCATTCGCTCGGCGAATATTCGGCGCTCGTCTACGCGGGCGCGCTCGCGTTCGCCGACGCGGTTCGGCTGGTGCATCTGCGCGGGAAGTTCATGCAGGAGGCGGTGCCCGAGGGCACGGGCGCGATGGCGGCGATCATCGGGCTCGAGGCGTCGACGGTGGCCGATACTTGTCGTGAGGCGAGCCCCGACGAGTCGGACGCGTGCCAGCCGGCGAACTTCAACGGCGCGGGGCAGGTGGTGATCGCGGGGCACAAGGGCGCGGTCGAGCGCGCGATGGCGCTGGCGAAACAGAAGGGTGCCAAGATGGTGAAGGCGCTGGCGGTGTCGGCGCCGTTCCACTCGGCGCTGATGAAGCCGGCCGCGGAAAAATTGCGCGCCGAATTGGAGCGCGTGATGGTGGCGCCGCTCGCCGTGCCCGTGGTAGCGAATGTGACCGCGGAGCCGAACACGGATCCTGCGCGTGTGAAGGATCTGTTGTTCGCGCAGGTGACGGGCTCGGTGCGCTGGGAGGAGTCGGTGCAGAAGTTGGTCGCGATGGGTGTCGACGAGGCGTTCGAGGTCGGGCCGGGCAACGTGCTCGCGAACCTCGGCAAACGCATCGCGCCGGCGATCAAGATGGGGGCGCTCAATGGCTGAATCCAAGCGAGTCGCGCTGGTCACGGGAGCTTCGCGCGGGATCGGACGCGCGATCGCTGTTGCGCTCGGCGCCGACGGGCTCTTCGTGATCGTCAACTACACGGCGAACGAAGCGGCAGCGGTCGAGACGCTGCAGAAGATCAAGGACGCCGGCGGGGCAGGCGCGCTGTCGCGCTTCGACGTCGCCGATGCGGCGGCGGTCGACGCAGCGGTCAAGCAGATCGCCGCCGAGCAGGGGCGGCTCGACGTGCTCGTCAACAACGCGGGCATCGCCATCGATGGGCTGCTCTTGCGCACCAAGAAGGAAGATTGGCAGCGCACCATCGATGTGAACTTGTCGGGCGCGTTCCACTGCTGCAAGGCGGCGTCGCGCTACCTCTTGAAGGCGGTCGACGGGCGCATCGTGAACATCTCGTCGGTGGTCGGCGAGTCGGGCAACGCGGGACAGATCTCGTACTCGGCCGCGAAGGCCGGGCTCATCGGGATCACGCGCTCGCTCGCCAAGGAGCTGGCCTCGCGCGCGGTCACCGTGAACTGCGTGACGCCGGGCTTCATCGAGACCGACATGACGGCGGCGCACGTGCAGGGCGAAAATCGCGAGGCGCTGTTGAAGCAAATTCCGCTCGGGCGCATCGGCTCGGCCGAGGACGTGGCGGAGGCCGTGCGCTTCCTCGTCTCGCCGCGCGCAAGCTACATCACCGGTCAAGTTGTCCGCGTCAACGGCGGGCTTTTGATGTAAGAAGAGTCATCCTAAGGGGAGCCAAGACATGAACGTCGAGCAGAAGGTCAAAGAGATCATTTGTGCGCAGCTCGAGGTGAGCCCGGAGCAGGTCAAGCCGGAAGCGTCGTTCACCGACGATCTGAAGGCGGACTCGCTGGCGGTGGTCGAGCTGGTGCTCGCGCTCGAGGAAGCGTTCTCGATCGAGATCCCCGACGAGGACACCGAGCAGATCAAGACCGTCAAGGACGCGATCGAATACATCAAGGCGCACGCGAACGCCTGAGGTCGAGGGATGGAACGCAGAGTCGTCGTCACCGGCATCGGTCTGGTCACGCCCATCGGGATTGGGCGCGATGAGACGTGGAGCGCGGTCACCGCAGGCAAGAGCGGGATCGCGCCCACGACGTTGTTCG
>DASXOU010001053.1:0-2345 GCA_036494045.1 Polyangia bacterium
AACCAGCGGCCGCCCCAGATGAATCCTTCGGCCTCGAAGGCGTCGACGATGGCTTGCGGGATGCGGTTCTTCCAGCCGTTCTTTTCCCAGCGCCAGTAGTCGCTCATCGCGTCATTGAGATCGATGGCGATGCCGTACGAATGCGCGCTCGGCCGATCGGTGCCGGCGATGTTGCGCGCGTTGAAGGTGCCGCCGAGCCGCGCCACGAACGGCGCCAGCGACTTGTCGGCCGCGACCAGCGACGCCAGCCGCGCCGACACGCGCGCGAACGCCGCCTGCGCCTTCTTGTGCACCAGCACCTTGTGGCCGGCGAACTCGATGCGCACCAGATCCTTGGTCGGATAGGCGGCGCGAAACACCGCGTCGAGGCGCGTGCGGCCCGGATCCTCGTCGGGCGCGCGCACCGGCACGATGGCGCCGGTCCGATAGCGCGGCGTGAACGCGTCGACGACGTCGGGGTGCTCGAGCTTCTCGTCGGCGCTCTTGTGCTTGCCGTCGTCGTAGGGAATGCGCGTATCGCCGACGCGCAGCACCCACGCGCCGTCGGCGAATTCGGCGATGATTCCGTAATACTTTGTCATACACGCGAGCGCCGGCGGCGGGGTCGCCGGCGCGAGGAAGAAGATCGGGACGAGGAGACGTACCAACAGCATCGGTGATAACGTGGAGAGCATGACACGTCTCGTCGCTGTCGTCCTCGTCTTGACGGCGCTGGCCGCGGCCGACACACGCATTACGCGCGCCGACGAGCCGTATACGCCGGCGCCCGCCGAAAAGGTTCCCAATTATTTCGCGCAGCCGATGCCGTGCAAGATCACGCGCGAGTTTCGCAGCGTCGTCACCTGCGAGGGAAAGCTCCTCGAATCGAAGTCGCTGCGCGAGCTGTCGATCCTGCGCAACACCATCTACGCGCGCTACGGCTGGGACGGCTATCGCAAGCCGTGGCTGCGCGCCTATTTCCACGCGCAGCCGTGGTTCAAGCCCAACCCGAAGTTCTCGTACAGGCAGCTCGCCGACGTCGATCGCAAGAACGCGCACTTCATCGGCGTGCGCGAGCAGTCGCTCACCGACGTCGAGCTCGGCAAGATGCGCGACGACATCTTCGCCCGCTACGGCAAGGTCTGGCCCGACAAGCCCGAGTGGACGCTCAAGAGCGGCAAGACGGTCAAGCAGTGCGCGCGACCCAAGGGCGCCGAGCCGAGCGACTACGACGACATCGACGCGTCGTTCCCCGCCTGTCGCTACGCCAAGGCCAAGTGGTACAAGCCCGATCCGAGCTTCTCGCCGAGCAAGATCGGCGACGACGACAAGATCGAGCTCGGCCTCCTGTCGCGCGCGATGGGCCAGTTCGCGCTCGACGACGAATCGCGCGGCAAGAGCGAAGGCTCGCTCGATCGCGCGCTCACGCTCGAGGAGGTGCGCCAGCTCTCGCTGCGTGATTTGCGATTACTTCGTAATACGATATATGCGCGGCGCGGGCGCAGCTTCAAATCGGAGATCCTGCGCGATCACTTCAGCGGCATGGAGTGGTACAAGGCCGTGCCCGACTACAGCGACAAGCTCCTGACCAAGAACGACGTGCGCAACATCGCGATGATCCACTCCGTCGAAAACGAGTTCGGCGGCCCGCTCAGCGACGAGGACTGGCTCACCGAGCCCGCCAGCGACGGCGCTTGATGATCCCCAAGCCGCTCCGTGCGAGCGGCAAGAATCCTCAGACGTCTTTGATGCGCTTTCCGATCCACCACGAGTTGCCGACCGGATCTTTGAGGCCGCCGTTGCGGTCGCCGTAATCCTGATCCTTCATCGGCATGATCACCTGACCGCCGGCGGCGACGGCGCGCTCGAACAGCGCGTCGCAATCGGCGGAGTAGATGTAGAGGTGGATGTGCGTCGGCGGATAGTCGGGGGTGCCTTGCGAGAGCATGATCATCGAGTCGCCGATGCGCATCTCGGCGTGGCGAACGCGGCCCTCTTCGACCGTCTTGTGCGTGACCTCGCCGCCGAGGCCCTTCTCGACGAACGCCATCATCTTGGTGGCGTCGCTGGTGATGATGTACGGCGTGACCGTGTGGTAACCCGCGGGAACCGGCTTCGGTGCCATGGTTGCCTCCTTGTGAGCGCGGCGAGTCTACTCGACGCTGACGCCGCCCGATAGGTCGTGGCATAGGTCCGCGAGCTGCGCGTGCAAGCCGTCGTCGTGCGCGCGCATCGGCGGCTTGGACAAGCCGGCGACGATCGGCGTGAGCACGACGTCGCGCGCGGCGCCGTCGGGATCGATGGTGAAATGCAAGACGTAGGCGTCGGCGACGTCGGTGCAGTCGCAGCCGAACGCGAAATTGCCG
>DASXOU010001054.1:0-19658 GCA_036494045.1 Polyangia bacterium
GCCGGGCGCGGCTTCGCGCTGTCGGCCGCGCTGGGCACGCCGGAGGCGCCGCTCGCGATCACCGTCGAGCGCACGCGCGACGGCGCAGCGGCGGGGGAGGCGCACGCGAAGCTGGCCCTGCAAGTGTCGGCGTCGCCGGCGCAGGCGTCGGCGCGCGTCGATCTCGAGGTGCTGTCGCAGACGCTGTCGCCGTCGACGCCGGTCAAGGAGGTCGCGCACGTCGAGGCCGACGCGCGCTTCGGCGACGGGCGCGTGCGCGTCACGATCCACAAGACCCGCGTCGGCGACGGCGCGGCGACGACCGACGCCGAGGTCGAGTTGCCCGACGGCGGCGCGCCGCGCATCGTGCACGCGGACGGCGCGATCGATCTGCCGCGCGTGTTGGCGCTCGTGCCTGCGTCGCTGGTTCCCATCGAGGCCGAGCGGGCGCGGCTCGTCTATCACGTCGAAGGGCAGAACGCGCGCGTCGAAGGCGAGGTCGGACGCGTGCGCGTGCCCGGCGCGGGCATCGTCGCCGACGGCGGCAAGCTGACGCTGACGGCGAAGCCCGAGGGCACGGCGACGGTGGTGCACGCGGTGGTGCCGCTGTCGTCGCTGACGTTGCCCGGCGTCGCCGTCGACAAGGTGCACGCGACCATCGACGGCAAGATCGCCGCCGACGGCATGATCGCCGGCGACGCCGTCGTGCGCTACGGCGACGTGCGGACGATTGACGCGCGTGGTGGCGCGCGTGGCGGCAAGCGCGGCGCGACGCGCATCGACGCGCGCGACGGCGAGCTCGTGGTGCGCGCGGAGGCGCTGCGCATCAACCAGACGCTGCCGCTGGCCTCGCGGGGCACGCTCACCTTGACCGCGCGCGCCGCCGGTGTCGACGCCGCCAGCGCGGCCACTCACGTCGTGGCCGACGGCGTCGTCGTCAACGCCAGCGCCAAGCTCAACGGCGAGCCGCCCTACGCCTTCGCCGTCGACGCGCCGATCGCGCGCGTGCGCCTGTCGTCGGCGGGCCGCACGCTCGTCGACGCGCCGCTGCGCCTCGGCGCCCAGATCGCCGACGCGCGCCTCGACGCCGTGCGCCCGCGCCGTTCCACCGGAGTCGCCACCGCCGACCTCACGCTCGGCGCGCTGCACGCGAGCCTCGACGCCACCAAGTGTACCGACGCCGTCGACTACAAGCTGCGGGCCACGGCGCCGTCGCTGGCGCCGGTCGCGTCGTTCGTCGCGCCGTCCGCCGGCAAGGCGCCGTGGGACAAGATGTCGGCGACGCTCGCCTCCGACGGGCGCGTCGAGCGTTTCGCCGCGCCGTCGTTGCGCGAGCACACGACGCTGGCGCTCCTGCACGGCGCGTGGAAGGGCCCGCACGGCACCGTCGCCGCCGATCGTGTCGATCTCGACGCCACCTCCAACGGCAACGTCACCAAGCACGAGCTCGGCCTGAACGTGCGCACGCGCGCGCTCTCCGTCGACGGCGCCGCGCAAGGCGACGTCGCGCTCGGCGGCAAGGCCAGCTTCGACGCGCGCGCGCCCTCGGCGCACGTCGTCCTCGCCACCACGGGCGACGCCGGCCCCAAGCTCGCGCTCGACGCCGCGCTCGGCTTTGCCCGCGCGCGCCGCGCCGTCACCTGGGACGCCGACGTCTCGGTCTCGCGCCTGTCGTCGCTGGCGCCGCTCACGCACGGCGGCGTCTCCGGCTTCGACTTCGACCACCTCGCGGTCGCGCTCAAGGGCGCCGGCTCGTTCGCCGGCCTGGTCCACGACGTCGACGCGCGCGGCCACGTCCGCTTCGCGCCCGATCCGCTGCGCACGCTCGCCGCCGACGGCACCTTCGATCTCGACGTCGACGGCCTCGACTGGTCGAGCGGCGATCGCGAGATCGGCGCGCCGCACGCGCGTTGGCACGCCGTCCTCGCCTCGGACGGCGATCGCCGCCTCGTGCACGGCACGCTCACCGTCGACGCGCTCGAGCTCGACTTCGGCGATCACGAGATCGTCCTGCGCGACGTGCGCGACGACATCGACGGCACCGTCGACGGCGACCTGCGCGCCGGCATCGCCGCGCTCGATCATCGGCTCGCCATCAAGAAGATCGATCAAGATCTCTTGCATCCCTATCGCATGGGCGACGTCTCCTTGGTGGTGCGCGGCAACCGCGATCGCGACGGCATCGTCCACATCGCCGAGGTCACGCTCGGCAACCGCGTCGGCGGCACGACCATGACCTTGCGCGGTGGCCTCGACGCCGGCCGCGAGCGCCGCAGCCTCTCCTTGCGCGGGCAGCTCACGCAAGATCTGTCGCGCCTGTGGGCCGTGCCCGCGCAGCTGCAGGGGCGCGGCACGGCTTCGGTGCAGCTGCGCCTCGACAGCGGCAACCTGCGCACGTTCCACACGCTGGCCGCGGTGCGCGTCAGCGGCGCCACCGTCGAGCTGCCGCGCGCCGGCGTCGAGATCGAGTCGATGGACGGCGAGATCCCCATCACCGCCGATCTGGTCGCCGACGCCGACGGCATGCACCTTCTGCGCTCGACCAGCATCAACGCCTACTCGGAGCTGCGCTTCGCCGATCAGCATCCGCTGCTCAGCCGTCCGAGCTTCCTCTCGATCAAGAAGCTGACCACGCGGCTCCTCGCGATCGGGCCGATCGCCGGCAACCTGCGCATCGACGACAACATCATCGCGCTCAACCAGCTCGAGCTCGGCGTGCGCGGCGGCCGCGTCACCGGCCAGTGCATCGTCGACTGGCGCGGCGGCACCGACGCCGTGGTGCAGACCCGCATCCGCGGCAGCGACGTCAAGTCGTCGCACGGCGAGCCCTTCGACGGCAACGCCGCGCTGGTCGTCTCCACGCACGATCGCAGCGTCGACGGGCGCGCCGAGATCCTGCGCATCGGCCGGCGCCATCTCCTCGACCTTCTCGATCTTCAGGATCCGCACCACGCCGACGCCGCCGTCAACCGCGTGCGCAAGGCGCTGGCGCTCGGCTATCCCGATCACGTGCGGCTGACGTTCCGCCACGGCTTCGCCGACGCCAAGATCGAGTTCGGCGGATTGGCGCGCCTCGTCCGCGTCGACGAGCTGCGCGGCATTCCCATGGGCCCGCTCATCGACAAGATCATGGCGCCGCTGGGGCGCAAGACCGAGGAAGAAGGGGAAGAGCCATGAGCCGCATCGCCGTCGCTCTCGTCATCGCCGCCCTCGCCGCGGGGTCGGCCGGCTGCATCAAAGCGCCCGAGATCGTGCTCGTCGATCGCGCCACCGCGCTCGAGGAGCAGGCCGCCGGCTCCTACAAGCCGCTCGAGGAGAAGCTGGCGCGCGCGACGATGGCGCCGCGACCGGCGCCGCTGACGCCCGCCGAGCTGGAGACGCTCGGCATGGCCACGCCGACGATGGTCGACGACACCGAGCGCACCGACGCCGATCGGCTCGACGCGCTGTTGCAGCAGCACTGCGTCGGCGAGGGCAAAGAGGGCCTCGTCGTCGAGACCCACGACGCATGCAAGGGCGCCGCCGATCGCGCGCAATCGGCGCTGCTCATCGATCGCACCAACAACGCGCGCCAGCAATTGTGGCGCTGGATGAAGGAGCGCGGCAAGGAGCGCTCGCTCGACGAGGTTCGTCGCGGCTGGCGCGGCGAGCACGCGCGCGGCGTCGTCTGCGGCGGCTGGATGCAGCGCGACGACGGCGGCTGGGAGGGCAAGAAGTGCTGAGCCGCGCCGCCGCCGCGTCGCGAGTCGCCCTGGTCGCGTTGCTCGCCGTCGTCGCCACCGTCGGCGGCGCCGGCGACGTGCGCGCGCAAGGCGACGACGACGTGGTGCAGCGCCCCGATCGGCTCACCGCCGGCGTCTCCGATCAGCTCCTCGGCCAACTTGCGCCCGACGGCCACACGCTCTACTTCGTGTCCAACCGCAACACGACCAACGAGCTCTACAGCCAGCAGCAGGCGGCGCCCGGCGCCAAGCTCGTCTTCGACGAAGGCGCCGACGTCACCTGGCCGCGCCTCAGCCCCGACGGCAAGCGCATCTTGTACATCTCGTTTCGCGACGACGCTGCCGGCCGCTTGTGCGTGCGCGACCTGCCCGACCGCAACCGCCGCTGTTACGCCGGCGACGGCAGCGCGGTGCAGGCGCAGTGGATCGACGGCGCGCACATTGTGCTCGTCAGCCGCGACTCGGCCGAGGGCGATCTGCGCCTGGTCGCCGTCGCCGTCGGCAAGACGCTCAGCGGACACACGCTGGTGCAGCGCAACCTGACGAGCCCGACCATCTCGCCCGACGGCCGCTGGATCGTGTACGTGCCGGTGCAGCGCTACGCCGAGCGCGTCGGCCCCGGCTTCGCCGCCCGCGCCGCTCAGCGCCTGGAGGCGATGCGGCTCGATCGCCCGAGCGATCCGCCGGTGGCGCTGTCGCTCGAATTACCTGGTCTCACCGGACAACCAGCGTTCGGAACCGACGGTAGGTACCTTTTCGTAACCCAGTTCCTCGATGATACCAACGGCGACGGCGCCGTCGACGCCAGCGATCACGGCGTCCTCTTTCGCGTGCGCTTCGAATCGGCGCGCGACGACGCCCCGGTGCGCGCCGCCGCCGCCTGGCCCGAGCAGCTCACCGAGTCGACCTGGAACTGCGAGTATCCGTCGCCGTCGCCGCATCTCTTGATCACGACCTGCACGCGCGCCGGCGGCGGCGGGCTCGACGTCTACAGCCTGCCGCTCGACGGGCAGGTGCCGAGCGACTGGAGCGCCGAACGGCTGGCGCTCGAGGTCGAATTGTCGGCGCGCCGATCCGAGCAGACCCTGATGTATCGCCACCTCCTGTCGAAGACCACGACGGCGACGGGGCGGCGGCAGCTGATGATGCGCCTGGTGCGCTTGCACCTGGCCGCCGAAGAGCTCGATGCCGCCGACTTCTACGCCAAGAAGGTCAAGCTGATCCCCGACCGGACCACGGCCGGCGTCGCCTCGGCGCTGCGCGTGTGGGTCGAGCATCGGCGCGCGCTGCGCGGACGCGAGAAGGGGCGCATGGCCGCCGAGTTCGTGTCCGAGTCGCGCGCGCGCTTCGACGCGCTCGACCCGGCCAAACAGAAGAGCCCGTCGGCGGCGGCGCTGGCGCTCAAGCACATCGTGCGCTCCGAGATCGCCGACACCATCGGCGACAAGGACGTCGCGCGCAGCGAGCTCGAAGCGGTCGTCGTCGCCGACGTGCCGCTGCCGTCGGTGCTCGAGGCCTACTACGAGCGCGCCGACGCGCTCTACCGCGAGCTCGGCGACGCCGACGCGCTCGCCGCCGCCGCGCGCGCGCTGGCCGACCATCCGGCGCTGCCCGCCGACGTCCGCCTCAAGCTCGCCCGCGCCGCCGTGCGCGCGCTGGTGCGCGGCCGTTCGTACGACGAAGCCGACGCCATCCTCGCCAAGATCGACGCTCCGCCCGACAGCGAGCTCGCGTTCGCGGTCGCGCTCGCCCGCGTCGTCAATCGCATCCGCAACGCCACGCCCGCGCGGGAGGTGCGCGACGCCATCGTCGCGCTCTACAAGCAGCAGACGCGCGCCGATCGCCACCGCGCCATCATGCTCGACGCCGTCGGACGCGCGGCGCGGCTCGAAGCCGACATGCTCGTCGAGGAGCTGGCGCAACACTACGTCGACGACGTCCCGCGCGGCACGCAGGAGCGGCGCCGCGCCGAGCGGCTCTTCGAGCGCGTCATGCTCTCGCGCGCCTATCGCCGCATGGACAAGGGCCACCTCGATCACGCGCGCGACGTCTTCCAAAAGGTCGCCGCCACCACCGGCTCGCTCGAAGCGCACGTCGGCTACGTCGATCTGCGCCTGCGCGAGGGCGCCACGCCGCTAGAGCTGCGCGACGAGTACGCGCGTCGCGGCGGCGACGGCTCGGCGCCGATCGCCGAGTTCGTGCGCGCCTATCTGACCGCGCGCGAGCTGCCGTCGCTCACCGGCGCCGCGCGCACGCAAGCGATCGCCGAGGCGCTGGCGCGCCTGCGCCGCGTCTCGCCGGCGCTGCGCGGCAAGCCCGAGCCGCAAGTGGTCTGGGGCGCGCTCTTGCACGAGCAGTTCCTCGACGATCGCACGCTCGCCTCCGCGCAAAAGGCGAACCTGCACTACCTGCTCGCGCTCGAGCTGGTGGCGCGCAACCCGCGCTATCGCTCGCACGTCCTCGACGAGCTGGCGCTGGTGCAGTCCGAGGTCGGCAACTGGCGCATCGCGCTCGGCTACCTACAGGATCGCGACAAGCTGCCCATCGCCGACGATCTCGGCGGCATCGAGCATCGCCTGGTCGAGGCGCGCGCCTTCATGCACCTCGATCGCGAGGCCGACGCGGCCAAAGCGGCCGACGGCGCGCTCGCCGCCATCCTGCGCCATCCCGCCGACGCGGAGCTGGCGGCGCTGCGACCGCTGGTCCTCGATCGCGACGCGCTCTACCACCTCGCCGCCGGCCGCTTCGATCGCGCGCTGGCGCTCTACGACGCGCTGATGCCGACGTTGCCGCCCGCCGACGCGCGCAACCGCGACGCCGCGCGCAACCTCGTGGTCGCGCACCTCGGCCGCGCCGCCGCCGCGCTCGGCCACGGCGACGCGAAGAAGACCGTCGCCGACCTCGACGTCGTCGACGGCAAGCTCGCCGACGACGCGCTCGGCGCCGCGCTCGCCTGGCCGCACACCACGCCGGCGACGACGCTGCGCGGCTATCGCCTCATGGCCACCGGCCTGCGCGCCAACGCCCACCTGCGCCTCGGCGAGCTCGACCGTGCCCAAGCCGCCCTCGAGCGCCGCCGCGCGCTCGCCGCCGGTCGGCTCGGCGCCACCAAGCTCGATGAGCATCTGCGCGGCCTCGGCCTGGTCGAAGCGCGCCTCGCCGACGTCGCCCACGATCGCAAGGACGTCGCGGCCGCCAACCGCTGGCTCGGCCTCGCGCTCGCCGACGCCGATCGCTGGCAGCAGCACACCGGCGTGCCGCTGCACGCCGACGCGCTCGATCTCCTGCGCTTCGCCGCCGAGCTGCGCCTCGACGGTCAGCTCACGCTCGCCCTCGATCTGCCGGCGCGCCTCGACGCCGCCGTGGCCAAGCTCGCCGCCGAGCACGATCCCAAATTCCGCGTCGCCCAGCGCTGGCTCGAGGTCGACGCCGCGCTCCTGGCGCCGGCCGCGAAATGAGATATCATTAATAGGTGGCGGACTCCGTCGAAGCCGATCCGCTGATCGGCCGTCTCCTGGCGCAGAAGTTTCGCATCGACCGGCTGCTCGGCGCCGGCGCCATGGGCCGCGTCTACCTCGCCGAGCAGACCAACCTCGGCAAGCAAGTCGCCCTCAAGGTCCTGCACAACGCCATGGCCGGCGACGCCGCCCTGGCCAAGCGCTTCTATCGCGAGGCCAAGAGCGCCTCGATGCTCTCGCACCCGAACATCCTGCAGATCATCGACTTCGGCGACGACGGCGGGCTCCTCTTCATCGCCATGGAGCTGCTCTCGGGCCGCGATCTCTACCGCGCCATCAAGCAGGACTTTCCCTTTCCGCTCGAGCGCGTCGGCCACATCGTCGGACAGATCCTGGGCGCCCTCGACGAAGCGCACGCCAAGGGCGTCGTGCACCGCGACCTCAAGCCGGAGAACGTCATGCTCCTCGACGTGCGCGGCGAGAGCGACTTCGTCAAGGTGTGCGACTTCGGCATCGCCAAGGTCGCCTCCGAGCGCGACGGCGAAGGCTCGGCCATCACCATGGCCGGCATGGTCTGCGGCACGCCCGAATACATGTCTCCCGAGCAGGCGCGCGGCGACGCGCTCGACGGGCGCAGCGATCTCTACGCCGCCGCCGTCATCCTCTATCAGATGGTCGCGGGCGACGTGCCTTTCCGCGCCGAGAGCGCGCTCGGCGTCATCACCAAGCATCTGACCGAGGAGCCGACGCCGCCGTCGAAGCGGCTCAACGCGTCGGTGCCCGAGGCGCTCGAAGCGGTGATCCTGCGCGGGCTCAAGAAGAACAAGGACGAGCGCTACGCGAGCGCCGCCGAGATGCGGCAGGCGCTCTTCGACGCCCTCGGCATGAAGCGGCCGACGTCGGGCACGGGCCAGCGCGCCGTCGAGGCCGCGGGCCGCAGCGCCGCCGACGCCTGGGCCGCGACCGGCGTGTCCACGCCGGCGTCGACACCGGCGCAGGCGGCGACGCGGCCATCACCGTCGTCGCCGTCGTCGCATCCGTCGGTGCATGGCGAGCTCGCCGCGCAGCCGGCGGCGGGCGGACGGCGCGCCGGCGTCATCGCCGTCGCCTTCGCGCTCACCGCGGCGCTGGCCGGCGGCGCCTGGGTCATGATGGCCAAGAAGGGCGACGCGGCGGTCACCACGGCGGCGACGGTGCAGCCGCCGCCGAAGCTCGAGCCGGCGCCCGCGCCGCCGACGACGCCCGCGGTCGCGCCGATTCCGTCGGCGTCCGATGCCATTCCGCCGACGGTGGTCGCGAGCGCGGCGCCCCACGGCCACAAGCATCACGAGAGCGTCGGCAAGCCGGCGGCGGCGGCCAGGCCCGTCGCTGCCGCGGCGTCGGTCGCGGCTGCGCCCGAGCCGGTCGCGGTCAAGCCGTCGACGGCCCCGAAGACGCCGCTCGCCGAGGGCGACGCGCTGTTCCGCGGCGGCGACGTCGAAGGAGCGCTCGCCAAGTATCAAGACGCGGCGCGCGCCAATCCGTCCGACGCCAAAGCGCAGAAGATGATCGGCAAGTGCTACAACCGCCTCGGCCAGCACGATCGCGCCGTGCCCTATCTCAAGAAGTATCTCGAGCTCGCGCCCGACGCCGCCGACGCGGCGTTCATCCAGGCCCAAATAGACCAAAAATAGCGCGATCGGAAGTAGCTAGTACGGATCTTCGCCCGAGGCGGCCCGCTTGAGCAGCTCCTCGAGCCGAGCGCGGTTGCCGTCGTCGATTTCCATGATCCTGATGCCGAAGCCCATCGGGAAGCGCTCGGCCTCCGGGCTGCCCGGCTCGACTACGCGCACTACCACCGCCTTGAAGTCGACCGCGCGATCGAAGTCGTAGAGCTCGATGCTGAGCGCCGCACCGACGCGGAACGGGTACAAGTGTCCGACGCGCGTGTAGAGGAACAGGCCGCCTTGCGACAGATCGCGCGTCCGAAACACGTATTCGCGATCACCACCGAGAACGCGAACGAAGGCGTCGATGGCGACGCGTGGATACGCTCGGTCGGGTCCGCCCCGCGGACGATCGGCCATGGATCCAACGATATCACGGATGTGCTAGAACCCCCGCCATGGGTTTTCTCGACTTCCTCGGCGGTGGCAAGGGGCGCATGGGCAGGCACATCGCGCGCGCCAAGAACAAGGACGCGCAGTCGGCCGACCGCTTCGCCTCGCTCGAGGCGCTGCGCGACGACGCCTCGCCCGAAGCCATCGAGGGCCTGCTGGGACGCTTCACGATGCGCTACGACAAGTCGATCGAAGACGAGCAGGAGAAGCAGTTCGTCTTCGACGAGGTCACCAAGATGGGGCCGAAGATCCTGGCGCCGTTGCAAAAGCATCTCAACTCGGCCGAATCGATCTCGTGGGGCCTCAAGATCCTCGACGAGGTCGCGAGCAAGGACGAGGCGTGGCCGATCCTCGCCGATCTGTGCGAGCGCAACGACAACACGTACATTCGCGATCCGTCGAAGAAGATCCAGCTCATCAACCACCTCGGCGAGCATGACGACGCGCGCACGTCGAAGGCGCTCGTGCCCTATCTCGTCGACATGGACGAGGGCGTCCGCTTCGTCGCCGTCGAGGCGCTGTTGCGCCGCAAGGACGCCGAGGTCGCGCGCGAGCCGCTGCTCAAGCTCCTGACCAACGAAAAAGAAGATTCGCGCCGCATCAAAAAGCGCATCTTGGACGGCTTCGCCGACCTCGGCTGGGACGTCAAAGGCTTTAGCGGCACCGTCGAGAAGATGCTGGACGACATGCTGCCCGGCGCGCGCCTCGACAACCACGGCAAGATCAAGCGCAAGCAAGTCTGACGATGTGGACCTGGCTGTTCACCGCGCCCTGGATCGTGTTCGGCGCCTGGTGGCTCGTGCGCGCCGTCGGCACCGCGCGCACCGTCGAGCGTGAGAGCGCGCGGCAGCTCCTCTCGCATCGCGTCTTCTTCGCCGCCGGCACGCTGTTCCTCGCCTATCCGCCGGCGGAGATGCGCGCACGCTTGTGGCCGGGATCGCTGGCGCTGGTCGTTGTCGCGCTCGCGCTCGAGGTGGCGGGCGTGGCCTTCGCCATCTGGGCGCGCGAGCATCTGGGCCGGCTGTGGAGCGGCACGGTCACGCTCAAAGAAGGGCATCGCATCGTGCAGACCGGCCCCTATCGCCTCGCGCGCCATCCGATCTACACCGGCCTCGTCGTCGGTCTCGCCGGCACGGTGCTCGGGCGCGGCAACCTCGGCGCGCTCATCGGCTACGCGCTCTTCGTCGCCGGGATCGCGCGCAAGATCGCGGTCGAGGAAAAGATGCTCGGCGAGCGTTTCGGCGACGAATACGCGGAGTATCGCCGGAAGGTTCGGGCGGTCATCCCGTTCGTTCTGTGACATAGTTCGCCCCCAGAAATGCCGCGCCGTAACGACATCAAGAAGATCATGCTCATCGGCTCGGGCCCGATCGTCATCGGTCAGGCGTGCGAGTTCGACTACTCGGGAACGCAGGGCGTGCGCGCGCTGCGCGCCGAGGGGTTCGAGGTGGTGCTGGTGAACTCGAACCCGGCGACCATCATGACCGACCCGGAGTTGGCCGAGCGCACCTACGTCGAGCCGATCACCATCGAGGTCTGCGAAAAGATCATCGCCAAGGAGCGGCCCGACGCTCTGTTGCCCACGCTCGGCGGGCAGACCGCGCTCAACACCGCGCTCGGGCTCCACGCCGCCGGGGTCCTCGAAAAATACGGCGTCAAGCTCATCGGCGCGTCGGTCGACGCCATCGAGAAGGCCGAAGACCGCGAGCTCTTCAAGGCGGCGATGGAGAAGATCGGGCTCGAAGTGCCGCGCTCGGGCTACGCACGCTCGCTCGACGAGGCGCATGCGGTCCATCAGACCTTCTCGGGCTCGGGCTATCCGGTGATCCTGCGGCCGTCGTTCACGCTCGGCGGCATGGGTGGCGGCATCGCCTACAACGCCGACGAGTTCGACGAGAAGGTCGCCTGGGCGCTGGCGCAATCGCCGCGCGGGCAGGTGCTCGTCGAGGAGTCGGTGCTCGGCTGGAAGGAGTACGAGCTCGAGGTGATGCGCGACCGCGCCGACAACGTGGTCATCATCTGCTCGATCGAGAACTTCGATCCGATGGGCGTGCACACCGGCGACTCGATCACCGTCGCGCCGGCAATGACGCTGACCGACAAGGAATATCAGCGGATGCGCGACGCCGCCTGCCGCGTGATTCGCGAGATCGGCGTCGAGACCGGCGGATCGAACGTGCAGTTCGCGGTCAACCCGGCCGACGGGCGCATGGTGATCGTCGAGATGAACCCGCGCGTGTCGCGCAGCTCGGCGCTGGCGTCGAAGGCGACCGGATTTCCCATCGCCAAAATAGCGGCCAAGCTCGCCGTCGGCTACACGCTCGACGAGATCAAGAACGACATCACGCGCGAGACGCCGGCGTCGTTCGAGCCGACCATCGACTATGTCGTCGTCAAGGTGCCACGCTTCGCCTTCGAGAAGTTCCCCGGCGCCGACGCGACGCTGACCACGCAGATGAAGTCGGTCGGCGAGGTCATGTCGATCGGGCGCACGTTTCGCGAGGCGCTCGGCAAGGCGATCCGCTCGCTCGAGACCGGGCGCACCGGCTTCGATCTCGAGTTGCCCGCCGACCCCGAAGAGCTCAAGCGGCGCATGGCGATCCCGACGGCCGAGCGGCTGTTTCAGATCGCCGAGGCGCTGCGGCTGGGCGTGACGGTCGACGAGATCTTCGCGATCACCAAGATCGACCCGTGGTTCCTCGCGCACATGAAGCGGATCGTCGAGAGCGAAGAGTCGCTGCGCGGCCGCGCGCTCGCATCTATTAATGAGGAGGAGCTGCGCGCGCTCAAGCGCGACGGGCTCTCCGATCGCCGCATCGCCGCGTTGACCGGCGCCGCGCCCGACGAAGTGCGCGCGCGTCGCAAGTCGCTCGGCGTGACGCCGGTCTACAAGCGCGTCGACACCTGCGGCGCCGAGTTCGTCGCGCACACGCCGTACCTCTATTCGACCTACGAGGACGTCTGCGAAGCGCGCCCCACCGACAAGAAGAAGATCGCGATCCTCGGCGGCGGGCCCAACCGCATCGGCCAGGGCATCGAGTTCGACTATTGCTGCGTCCACGCGGTGCAGGCGCTGCGCGAAGAGGGCTTCGAGACCATCATGATCAACTGCAACCCGGAGACGGTGTCGACCGACTACGACACCGCCGATCGGTTGTACTTCGAGCCGCTCACGCGCGAGGACGTGCTCAACATCTGCGAGGTCGAGAAGCCCGACGGCGTCATCGTGCAGTTCGGCGGACAGACGCCGCTTCGGCTCGCGGTCGGGCTCGGCCTGGCGGGCGTGAAATTGCTCGGCACCTCGGCGGACGCGATCGATCGCGCCGAAGATCGGCAGCGCTTCGGCCAGGTGATCGAGAAGCTGGGGCTGAAGGCGCCGCCGTGGGGCACGGCCACCTCGGTCGACGAGGCGCTCGCGGTCGCCGATCGCATCGGGCTGCCGCTCGTGGTGCGGCCGTCGTACGTGCTCGGCGGGCGCGCCATGGAGATCGTGCACGATCGCGAGCATCTCGCCGGATATGTGACGCGCGCGATGGCCGCGCAAGCGGGCGACGAAGAAAAAAATCCTCTCTTGCTCGATCGCTTCCTCAACGACGCCACCGAGGTCGACGTCGACGCCGTCAGCGACGGGACGCAGACGATCATCGGCGCGATCATGGAGCACATCGAAGAGGCCGGCATCCACTCGGGCGACTCGGCGTGCGCGCTGCCGCCGTACTCGTTGTCGCCCAAGATCATGGCCACGATCGCGTCGCAAGTGAAGGCGCTGGCCAAGGAGCTCGGCGTCATCGGCCTCATGAACGCGCAGTTCGCGGTCAAGGGCGACGACGTCTATCTGCTCGAGGTCAATCCGCGCGCGTCGCGCACGGTGCCGTTCGTGTCCAAAGTGACGGGGCAGCCGCTGGCGAAGATCGCGGCGCGCGTGATGGTCGGCCGCACGCTGGCGGAATTGGGCGTGCGCGAGATCATTCCGCCGCACGTCGGCGTCAAGGAAGCCGTGTTCCCGTTCGTGAAGTTCCCCGGCACCGACACGCTGCTCGGCCCCGAGATGCGCTCGACCGGCGAGGTCATGGGCATCGATCGCGACTTCGCGCTCGCGTTCGCCAAGGCGCAGATCGGCGCCGGCACGCGCCTGCCCACCGATCCGAAGAAGGGCGCCGCGTTCATCAGCGTTCGCGACGAGGACAAAGAGCCGGTGCTCGACGTGGCCAAGAAGCTGCACGAGCTCGGCTTCCGCATCGTCGCCACCCACGGCACGGCGCGCTTCTTCCGCGATCGCGGGCTGCCCGCCGATGGGGTCAACAAGGTGCTCGAAGGGCGCCCGCACTGCGTCGACGCGCTGGTCAACGGCGAGTTCGCGCTGGTGGTCAACACGACCTCGGCGGGCCAGGCGATCCGCGACTCGTTCAGCATCCGCCGCACGGCGCTGACCAAGGATGTGCCCTACTTCACGACGGTGGCGGCGGCGCGCGCGGCGGCGCTGGCGATCGCCTCGCTCAAGCGTGGCGCATTGGACGTGCGCTCACTCCAAGAGTACCATTCGTAGCTTTCTTCCACGGGACGACAAACCATGGCTGATCAGAAAATCCCGATGACTCCGCGCGGCGCGCAGCAGCTCAAGGAGGAGCTCAAGCGGCGCAAGGAGGTCGATCGCTTCGCCATCGTCAAGGCGATCGAAGAGGCGCGCGGTCACGGCGATCTGTCGGAGAACGCCGATTATTCGGCGGCCAAAGAGGCGCAGGGCTTCAACGAGGGGCGCATCAAGGAGCTCGAGGTCATGCTCGCGCTGTCGGAGGTGATCGATCCGGCGAAGCTGTCGGGCACCAAGATCATGTTCGGCGCGACCGTGAAGCTGAGCGACTCCGACTCGGGCGACGAAGTGAAATATTCAATCGTCGGCGAGCAGGAAGCGGACATCAAGAAGGGGCTCATCAGCATCTCGGCGCCGGTGGCGCGCGCGCTCATCGGGCGCGAAGCGGGCGACACCGTGACGGTGCGCACGCCCAAGGGCTCGCGCGAGTACGAAATCCTCGAAGTCGCCTTCAAAGAGCTCGACTAGCGGGTCGGCGCATGCGCGTCGGCGTCATCTCCGATACGCACGGGCTGGTGCGGCCGGAGGCGCTGGCTGCGCTCGCTGGCAGTGAGCTCATCGTGCACGCCGGCGACGTCGGTGGACCGGAAGTGCTGGACGCGCTCGCGGCGATCGCGCCGGTGCGGGCGGTCCGCGGCAACAACGACAAGGGCGCGTGGGCGGCGCGGCTTCCCCAGAGCGAGCTCATCGAGGTCGGCGCGCATGGGCTGTACGTCATTCACGACGTCAAGGAGCTCGATCTCGATCCGGCTGCGGCGGGATTCGCGGCGGTGATCGCGGGCCACTCGCATCGCCCGCGCAACGACATCATCGACGGCGTTCTCTACTTCAACCCGGGCTCGGCGGGGCCACGGCGCTTCTCGCTCCCGATCAGCATCGGGCGCATCGACGCGGGCCGCGACCTTCTGGCCACGATCATCGAGCTCGCATAGCCGTTTACGAGGTCAGCGACGGCGTGCGCTCGGGCGGCAGCGCGCCGGCGACGTGCGCGAGCATGAACGCGGCCACGTCGCGGCGGGCGATGCTGGCGAACGAGCTGATGCGATCTGGCCGCGCACGCCACTTGCCGCGGCCGCGGCCGTTGGTGAGCGAGACCGGGCGCGCGATCAGCCAGTCGAGCCCGCTTTGGGCCACCGCGGCCTCCATGACGTTGGCGTCGGCGAGCGCGATGCCGATCTGGGTGCGCTCGACGAGCCAGCGGTAGAGCCAGCCGGTGCGCGCGCGGCTGTCGCCGGCGCCGTGCACGCCGCAGATGACCAGCCGCGCCACGCGGTGGCGGCGCATCGCATCGATCATATGGGCGGCCGAGCG
The DNA here is from genome assembly GCA_036494045.1 of Polyangia bacterium. Taxonomy (GTDB): domain Bacteria; phylum Myxococcota_A; class Polyangia; order Palsa-1104; family Palsa-1104; genus JAQBQH01. The sequence goes on from DASXOU010001054.1 coordinate 15,161, forward strand.
CGCGAACAGATCGGGCGGCGAGAGCTGCCGGGCGAACGGCGAGCGCGAGGCGCGGCGATGGCCGAGCGCGCTCAAGACCGCGTCCTGTCCGGCGATGGCGGCGGCGACGGCATCGGCGTCGAGCACATCGCCGGCAATCGCGCGCGCGGCGGCGGGCAGCGCGGCGGCGGCGGGGTTGCGCGCGAACGCGGTCACGGTGTGGCCGGCGGCCAGCGCCAGCTCGACGAGCGCGCGTCCGGTGTCGCCGCTGGCGCCGAAGACGACCAGCTTGGCCATGCCTTCCAAGTAACGCCGCGCCGCCGCGCCGCAACTTTTTTTCGCCGCCCACGCAACTTCTCGCGCGAGCGCACGATAAGTTGGGCATGCTGTATCGAAGCGCGATGCAAGTTCCCATCGAGGAAACCCTCGGCCGGTTCGGGCTCGGCCAATTTCGCCCGGGACAACGCGAGATCATCGAGGCCGTGCTCGCCGGCCGCCCGACCATCGCCGTGCTGCCGACCGGCGCCGGCAAGTCGCTGTGCTACCAGCTGCCGGCGGTTGCGCTCGACGGCCTGGCGGTGGTGGTGTCGCCGCTCATCTCGCTCATGAAGGATCAGGTCGACGCGCTGACCGCGCGCGGCATCGCGGCCACGTTCATCAACAGCTCGATCGGGCCCGACGAGCGCGCCGAGCGATTGCGCGCGGCGGTGCGCGGCGAGCTGCGCCTCGTCTACGTCGCGCCCGAGCGCTTTCGCGCGCCCGGAGTCGCGGCGGCGCTGGCGCGGGCCAAGCCGGCGCTCCTCGCCGTCGACGAAGCGCACTGCATGGTCGAGTGGGGCCACGACTTCCGGCCCGACTACGCGCGCCTCGGCGAGGTGCACGCCGAGCTCGGCGCGCCGCGCATCGTGGCGCTGACGGCGACGGCCACGCCCGACGTGCGCAAGGCGATCGCCGCGGCGCTCGGCATGCGCGAGCCGGCGGTGTTCGTGCGCGGCTTCGATCGGCAGAATCTGCAGCTCTCGGTCGAGCCGGCGCAAGGCGGCGACGACAAGCTGCGCCGCGTCCTGCGCCTGTTGGCGGCGCCCGAGGCGCGCGGCGCGCCGGCCATCGTCTACGCGGCGACGCGCAAGAAGGCGGCCGAGGTGGCTGCGTCGCTGCGGCAGGCGGGCGTCGCCGCCAGCGCCTATCACGCCGGGCTCGGCGACGAGGAGCGCGCCGAGGTGCAGGACGCGTGGATGCGCGACGAGGTGCGCGTGGTGGTGGCGACCAACGCGTTCGGCATGGGGGTCGACAAGCGCGACGTGCGCCTGGTCGTGCATCACGAGCTGCCCGGCTCGGCCGAGGCGTACTACCAGGAGGCGGGGCGCGCCGGCCGCGACGGGCTGCCGGCGAAGTGCGTGCTCCTCTTCAACCACGCCGACGTACGCCTGCGCGAGTTCCTGATCACCTCGAGCGGCAACGACGGTCCGCCGCGGCCGGCGGCGGTGGTCGAGGCCGAGCGCGAGCGGCTGCGCGCGATGATGTCGTACGCCTATGCGCGTGGCTGCCGGCGCGCGTTTCTGCTCGAGTACTTCGGCGACGAGACCCATCGTTGCGGCGGCGACGCGCTGCCCTGCGACAACTGCGCGGCGCGGCTCGGCGCCGGAAGCGCGCCGCTCTCCGACGACGAGCACCTGGTCGTGCGCAAGGCGCTCTCGTGCGTGGCGCGGCTCAACGGCGGCTTCGGACGCAAGCGGATCGCGCTGTGCCTCACCGGCTCCGACGCGCGTGAGGTCGTCGACGCCGGGCTGCATCGCGTGTCGACGTTCGGCGCGCTGCGTGGGCGGCCGGTGGCGTGGGTGCTCGATCTCCTCGGCGCCATGGAGGCGGCGGGCCTCGTCGAGCCCGAGGGCGACGAGTATCCGTGCCTGCGCATCACGGCGGCGGGGCGCGAGGTCATGCACGATCGCGCGCGCATGCAGGCGGCGCTACCGGCCGAGCGCGCGGCGTCGCCGCAAAAACGGGTGCGCGCGAGCGGCGGCAACGGCGGCGACGGCGACGGCGGCGACGACGAGCCGATCGACGAGCCGCTGTTCGCGCGGCTGCGCGAGCTGCGCGCGCGGCTGGCCAAGGCCGAGCAGCTGCCCGCGTACTGCGTCTTCCACGATCGCACGCTGGCGGCGTTGGCGCGGCAGCGGCCGGCCACGCTCGACGAGATGTCGTCGGTGCCCGGCGTCGGCCCCACGAAGCTGGCCAAATACGGCGCCGCGTTCCTCGACGCCCTGCGCGCGCCCGACGGTTAGTGCTAGTCGCCGGCCGGGGTCATGTCGGTGGCGACCGGCGCGGACATATCCTGGATGACGCCGAAGAGATCGGCGGGCGTCGTCATCGCCATGTCGGGGCCGACCACGCTCGGCTGCTCGCAGGTGCCGCCCGCTTGCGGCGTGGCGCCCGCCTGCAACACGCAGATGAGCCCGTCCTGGCAGTCCGACTGCACCTGGCAGCGATCGCCCACGCCTTGCTGGCAGCCGGCGATGACCGAGAGCGGAAGGAGCAGCGCGACGACCAAGGCTAGGCGAGCGAAGCGAGTCATCGCGCCTCTATAGCACGGCCACGCGCGTGGGACAAAAGGCTGTAGCGACAGCCCCTAGCGCGCGCAGCGGAGGCCGATCTCGGTCGAGCGCGTCTCCGGCGTGGCCGCTTCGCGGTAGCTCGTGCGCGCGAAGAACGGCGGCTGCCGCCACGAGCCGCCGCGCACCGAGCGCATCGCGCCGGCGTCGGGCCCGTGCGGATTCACCGTCGCCAGCGACTGCGGCGACTCGGACCGATAGTAGTCGGCCGTCCACTCCATGACGTTGCCGGCCAGGTCGAGCACGCCGTCGGGAGACGCGCCGTCGGGATGCGCGCCCACCGGCGCCAGGAAGGCGGCGCCGTCGCTGGCGTCGGGGCGGATGAGCGCGATGACGTCGCTGCCGATGTCGTCGCTGCCGACGAACCGCCCGTGGTTGAACGCGCCCGGCTTGAGCACGTTGCCCCAGGGCCAGACGCGGCCGTCGGTGCCGCGGGCCGCGCGCTCCCACTCGGCCTCGGTGGGCAGCCGCGCGCCGCGCCACGCGCAATATTGATCGGCCTCGCTCCAGGTCACCGACGTGACCGGCAGATTCGGGCGCAAGAAGCGCGCGTCGGCCAACGCCAGCGGCGCCGGCGAGCACGCGCCCGCCTGCACGCACGCGCGCCACGCGCCGACGGTGACCTCGACGCGATCGATCGAAAACGGCGACAGGTAGACCTTGCGCTGCGGCCCCTCGGTCTCGACCACCTCGCGCTGGCAGGCGACGCGGTTGCGCGGCCCGATCTCGTCCTTGCACAGCTCGAGCGCCGACGACTGCAGCTCCATCGACGCGCCCATGGTGAACGCGCCGCCGCGGATCGCCATCATCGCCTCGAGCGGCCGCTGCACCACGGTGGCGCGGCCGGTCGGCGCTTCGACCGCGGCCGGCGGCGCGGCCGGTGGCGCGCCGGCGGCGGCGATGGTCAGAAGGAGCGCGAGACGCACGCCGCAAGGATACACTGCGGCGGTCGATGACGCTCGTTCGCGCGCTCGTCCCGCTGCTGCTCTTGTCCGCCACGGCCCGGGCGGCGCCGGTGCGCGGTGTCGCGCTCGGCCTCTTCGCCGAAGACGCCGGCTGGTCCTATCGCGCGCTCCTCGACGAGATCGCCGCCGCCGGCGCCGACCACGTGGAGCTCGTCGTCCCCTGGTATCAGGCCGACGCCGCCTCGACGGCGATCGTCGATCACCCGCGCTTCACGCCGACCCACGCCGCCCTCGTCGCCGCCATCCGCGACGCGCGCGCCGCCGGCCTCGCCGTCACGCTCTTCCCCATCGTCCGCCTCTCGGCGCCGCGCACGCCCGACGAATGGCGCGGCACGCTGGCGCCGCGTGATCGCGCCGCGTGGTGGCGCAGCTACACCGCGCGCCTCGTCGAGCTGGCGCGCCTCGCCGCCCACGAGCGCGTCGCCGTGCTCTCGGTCGGCAGCGAGCTGTCGACGCTCGACGGCGCCGCCGATCACGCCGCCTGGTCCGCCGCCGTCGCCGCGGTGCGCCGCGTCTACCACGGCGCGCTCATGTACTCGGGCAACTGGGACCACTTCCGCGACGTCGCCGTCTACGATCTCGTCGACGTCGTCGGCCTGTGCGCCTACTTCGCGCTCGTCGAGCCGGGCGCCTCCGCCAGCGTCGAAGATCTCACGCGCGGTTGGCGCGACAACCGCGTCGAGCTCGAGCGCTTCTTCGCCGGCCGCCCCATCGTCTTCACCGAGCTCGGCTACCGCTCGATCCGCGGCGCCGGCGCCGCGCCCTGGGACGAAGCCACGCCCGGCACCCTCGATCTCGATGAGCAGCGCCGCTGCTACGCCGCCTTCCGTCGCGTCTGGCGCTCGGCGCCGCCCGATCGGTTCGGCGGCGTCTACTTCTGGAACTGGTACGGCTGGGGCGGCGCGACGTCGCGCGGCTATACGCCCCGCGGCAAGCCCGCGCTCG
>DASXOU010001055.1:0-1716 GCA_036494045.1 Polyangia bacterium
GAGGATGTCGCCTTCGAGGTAGTGGCGGATGAACGGGCCGTAGTCGTCGCGGCTCATGCCGAGCGTCGTCTGCGTCAGGTCGTTGGTGCCGAAGCTGAAGAAGTCGGCCTCGCGCGCCAGTTGGTCGGCGACGACGCAGGCGCGCGGCAGCTCGATCATGGTGCCGACGGTGTACGGCACCTCCAGCTTCTCGCGCGCGAGGATTCCGTCGGCGGCGCGCACCACCAGCGCGCGCATCCGCGAGAATTCTTTGTCGTGCCCGACGATGGGGATCATGATCTCGGGCTTGACGTCGACGCCGGCGCGCGCGGCCTCGACGGCGGCCTGGATGATCGCGCGCACCTGCGTCTCGTAGATCTCGGGGTTGGTGATCGCCAGGCGGCAGCCGCGATGGCCGAGCATCGGGTTGGCTTCGTGCAGCGCGGCGACGCGCGCGCGCACCACGTGGGGCTTGACGCCGAGCTCCTCGGCCACCACCGCGATCTGCGCGTCCTCCGTCGGCAAAAACTCGTGCAGCGGCGGATCGAGGAGGCGGATGGTGACGGGCAGCCCATCCATGGCGCGGAAGATGCCGAGGAAGTCCTTTTGCTGCATGGGCAGGATCTTGTCGAGCGCGCGGCGCCGCTCGTCGACGCTGTCGGCGAGGATCATCTGGCGCACGGCGAGGATCTTGTCCTCGGCGAAGAACATGTGCTCGGTGCGGCAGAGCCCGATGCCTTCGGCGCCGTAGTTGCGCGCGGTCTTGGCGTCGGTGGGCGTGTCGGCGTTGGTGCGGACCTTGAGCCGCCGGCGCTCGTCGACCCACTTCATGAGCTGCGCATAATCGGCGTCGAGCGCGGGCGCCGACATGGGCACGGCGCCGAGGATGACCTCGCCCTTGCCGCCGTCGAGCGAGATGGTGTCGCCCTTTTTGACGACGACCGCTTTGCCGTCGACGTTGACGCTGAGCTGCGCTTTTCCGTAGTCGACGTTGATGGCGGAGACGCCGGCGACGCAGCATTTTCCCATGCCGCGCGCGACCACGGCGGCGTGCGAGGTCATGCCGCCACGCGCGGTCAGGATGCCTTGCGCGGCGGTCATGCCGTGGATGTCCTCGGGCGAGGTCTCGACGCGCACGAGCACGACGCGCTCGCCCTTTTGCGCCTCGGCGACGGCGTCGTCGGCGTGGAAGACGACCTTGCCGACGGCGGCGCCGGGCGACGCGGGCAGGCCGCGCGCGATGATCTTCTTCTCCGCGTTGGGATCGAGCATCGGGTGCAAGAGCTCGTCGAGCTTGTTGGCGTCGGCGCGCACGACCGCTTCGTCGGCCGTGATCATGCCCTCCTTCACCATCTCGACGGCGATGCGCACCATCGCCTTGGCGGTGCGCTTGCCGGTGCGCGTCTGCAGCATCCAGAGCTTGCCCTTGGCGATGGTGAACTCGATGTCCTGCATGTCGCGGTAGTGCTGTTCGAGCTTCTCGTAGGTGCGCACCAGATCCGCGTAGGCCGCGGGCATCAGCTCCTCGAGCGACTTTTCGTCAGGTTGACGCTTACTCTCGTTGTTGATCGGCTGCGGCGTGCGAATGCCGGCGACCACGTCCTCGCCCTGCGCGTTGACCAGGTACTCGCCGAAGAAGCGGCGCTCGCCGGTCGACGGATCGCGCGTGAAGGCGACGCCGGTGGCGCAGTCGTCGCCCTGGTTGCCGAAGACCATCGCCTGCACGCTGACGGCGGT
>DASXOU010001056.1:0-2799 GCA_036494045.1 Polyangia bacterium
CACGCTCGCCCATCGCGCCCCGCCGCGCCGCGTGGCGCTCTACGGCGCGCTCGCGGTCGTCGTCGCCATCGAAGCGTTCATGCTGTTGCGCCCGCGCCGCCCCGCGCCGCTGGCCGTGGTGCAACCGGCCGCCGCCGCCGATCGCGCCGTCGCCGCCGCCGATCGGCGCGCGCGCGTCTTCCTTCCCGACAAGGACGTCGAGATCGGCCTGCATCGCGCCATCGCCGCCTATCGCGCGGGCAAGACCGCCGACGCCGTCACCGAGTTCACGCGCGTCGCCGAGGACACCAACGATCCGGCCGCGCGCACGATGCTGTTCGTGCTCCGAAGCCAGGGCGCGCCCGCGCCATGAGGCGGCGCATCATCATCGTCGCCGCCGCCGCCACGGCCGCGCTCGCCGCGCTCATCCTCGGCTGCGCGCCCGACGACGCCGAGCGCTTCGAGGTGCGCGTGACCGCGCTGTCCGACGAGGGGCTGCCGCTCGACGGGCTCGCCGTCAAAGTCGACGATCGCCTGGTCGGCCGCACCGACGCCGACGGCGTGGTCGATCTGTCGCTGCCGGGCCCCGAAGGGCGGCGCGTCACCGTCGCCGTCGATCCGCCGTCCGGCTTTCGCGGCGCCACCGAGACGCGCAGCTTCGTGCTCGATCGCCTGGTCCGCGCCGACGGCGCGCGCGCTCGCATCGAGGTGGCCACGCGCTTCGCCCCGCTGGCGCGCAGCTACGTTCTCCTCGTCGACGTGGGCGAGCCGGCGCTGCCGATCGAGATCTTCGGCGTGCGGAAGGGCGTCACCAACTCCGAGGGCGTCGCCATGATGCTGGTGCCCGGCGTGCCCGGCGACGACCTCCAGGTTCGCGTCACCCGCGGCGCGCGCAAGGATCTTTTGCCGCCGTCGCTCAGCCACACCTTCTCGCTGCCCGATCACGCCTCGGCCTGCGTGCTCGACGGCCGCTTCGCCACGCTGCGGCGCCCGCCGCCGGCGCGCCCGCATCGCCCGCTCCGCCTGTGATCGCGTGAATCGTGGCGGCGACAGTAGTGACCCCTCGTGCGCACACCGTAGTTCCCGTCGCTGACGCGCGATTTACCGTCGCTGGGCTCATCGGCGCTGTCGCCTCGACGATCCGCTCGCTCACGTCAGACACGCACTTGGCGCTGGTCCATCTCTTGAAGAGCGTGGGCCCCACGATGAGGCGCCCACGGAATCGCGGCACCGCCACCGTCGAGTACGTGATCTTGTTGATGGTGATCGTGCTGCCGTTCTCCGTGGCGATGGTGGCCGTCGCCAACCATCTGGTGCCGTTCTTCGATTGCATCGAGTACCTCAACGGTTTGTCGCTGCCATGAACGGAGGAGAACGATGAAGAGCCAAGAGCAGGTCCGCGCACGTCGCATCAAAGGCGCCACCACCGTCGAGTGGGTGGTCCTCGCCATGATCATCGGCGTGGCCATGATCGCGGTGTGGCAGGGCTTCAAGGGCAAGATCTCGCAGACGCTCGATCAGGGCGGCGCGAAGATCACGGCGCTCGGAGGCGGCTAGACCGTTGCGGCGCACCGGAGCCGCGCGCTCCGGTGCGCTCGCACAATAATTGTTCCGTCGCGCACAATAACGTCGACGCGGAGGCTTCATGCGCAAGCCGGCTCGCCGACGAGATCGCGGCGTCGTCTCGGTCGAGTGGTTGATCGCGAGCGGCCCCTTTCTCATCGTCGTCATGGGCGTCATGCAGTACGCGCTGGCGTCACAGGCGCGAGTCGCCGTCGAGTACGCCGCCTTCTCCGCGGCGCGCGCCGCCGTGGTGTGGCTGCCGCGCGAAGGCGACGGCACCGGCGGCGATCCGTCGACGGCGGCGGCGTTCCCGCTCGTGGCTTTGTCGCCCGAGGTCGATCACGGCCTGGTGTCCGTCGCCGATTATCTCGGGCGCTCGCAGATCGAGAGCCAGATCGTCGCGCGCGCGACCTACGCGCGCCGCGCCACCGCGGTCGACATGCCGGCGGGCAATCCGGGCTGGAACGATCCGGTCACCGTCACCGTCGGCTATTTGTACTCGTGCAAGGTTCCCATCGGAAAGCAGCTGTTGTGCAAGCGCTTCAGCGACATCCCCGCTGATTGGCGCGGCCGCTTCTCGGGAGACTTTCCCGGCTGGTACTTGCTCATGCGCGCGACGCACACGCTCGTCAATCAGGGGAAGCCGTCGTGAGCGAGCGGCAGCGGCGCGATCGCGGCAACGTGTCGGTGATGTTCTTCTTCGGCGCGATGCTCATCTTCGCGATGATCATGGCCGTCGCGGCGACGGGCCAGAAGCTGATCCAGCGCGAGACGCTGCAGGACTCCGCCGATGCCGCTGCGCTCGCGGGCGCAGTGGTGCGCGCCAAGGCGCTCAACTTCATCGCCTTCTGCAACCTCGTCGACGCGGCGCTGGCGGCCGTCTTCGTGATCCTGAAGGGCGTGGCCTTCGGGCTGCAGATCTTCTTGCCCATCGCGTCGTCGCTGTGCAGCTCGCATCACTACGACTATTGCGCGTACATCCCGTACGCCCAGCAGGTGCAGCAGCGCTACCAGATGGCGGGCGAGCGCATGCAGCAGATGATGTCGACGCTGGCGCGCGGCGAGCGCACCGTCGCGCAGATCGCGCCGGCGATGGCGCTCGCCGAAGCGTACAAGGCGGGCACCGACGACGCGTTTCAGCGCAACTACGGCAGCGGGCTGTCGGTGCAGACGGTGCCGGGCGGGCCCGAGTCGCTGCCGGTCACCGACGGCGACGCGAGCGAGTGGTGGCAAAAAGCGCAGGACCCGTACGGCCGC
>DASXOU010001057.1:0-2963 GCA_036494045.1 Polyangia bacterium
GTGGCCGGTGCCGAAGCGCGCGGAGTACGACGCGGCGCAGGCGCAGCTCGAGGCGGCGGTGACGCGGTGCCGGCAGGTCGCCGAGCAAGAGCCGGCCGACGTCGACGCCGAGGAGCTCTTGTTCGCCGCCTATCGCAAGGAGATCCGCTTCTACGAAGATCAGATGATGCGGGAGAGCCGGTGAAGCTCGCCGCCGTAGCGATCGTGATTCTCCCGTCGCTGGTGTTGCCCGCATACGGAGAGGAAAACGAGGTCACGTTCGCCAACGTGCCGGCGCCCGACGTCGAGGCGATCATCATCGATCAGCCGCAGGGCAAGCTCGAGCTCAACGGCTGGGACAAGCAGGAAGTGCGGGTGGTGGCGCACAAGCACGCGCGCGACGACAAGGCGCTCGATCAGCTCACCGTCCATCTCGAGATGCAGGACGGCAAGATCTGGATCCGCACCGGCGTGCGCGTCGACAACACGTTTCGCCCGCTGCCGGCCGCCGAGGGTGCGGGCATCGACCTGACGGTGTCGGCGCCGCGCAACGTCAACCTGCACGCGCAGACCTGGGCCGGCGACCTCGACGTCTCCGGCTTTCGCTCGGGCGCCGAGCTGTCGTCGCGCAGCGGCGAGGTGCACGCCTGGGACATCGACGGCGAGGTGCGCACCAACGCGCAGCGCGGCAAGCAGCGGCTGACGTCGATCCGCGGCAACGTCGAGGCCGACGGCGTCACCGGCGACGTCGAGCTCGACACCATCGACGGCGAGGTGCTCGAGGCGCGTGTGGTCGACGGGCAGATCGTGGCGCGGAAGATTCGCACGCCGCTGGTGCGCTTGTTCTCGCAGTCGGGCGGCGTGGTGCTGATGGGAACGACGCGGCCGGGCGCGCGCTACGAGGTCACCGCGCTCAACGGCGACGTGCGGCTGGTTCTGCAGCGTACGCCGTTCACCGTCAACGCGCGGGCGCCGCGCGGCGCGGTCAAGAACGGCTTTCAGCTCGCGCACGCGGTCGGCTCGCCGACGACGCTGCAGGGCGAGTTCCTCGGCGGCGGCCCGCAGCTCGAGCTCACCGCCGCCCACGGCAACGTCATCCTCGATCCCGCGCCTTAGTTCGTCTTTTCCTTTTGGCGGCGCTGCAGCTCGACGAGGATGTCGAGCGCGTGGGTCAGCGTCTCGAAGCGGCCGGTGAGCGAGTAGTAGTAGGCCTCGTCGACGGGCGGCGAGGACTCGAGCGCCTCGAGGAGCGGGCCCATGAGCTCGTCGCGCGTCGCGAACGACGCGTCGAAGCCCTCGACCTCGTCGCCGCGCAGCGCCTCGGCGGCCATGCCGACCGGATGGAACCACAGCGGCGCCGGCTCGAGCTCGACGCGCCACTCGGCCGGATCGTCGCTGTCGATGACCCAGGCGCCGCCGAAGCGCGCGATCGCCACCTGGCCGAGATAGGCGCCGAGCGCCGGCGCGACCAGCGCGAGCACCTCGGGCTTGAGCGCCTCTTTTTTCGCCGTCGAGGTGATGTAGTGGTCGACGTAGGCGAGCGACTCCTCGGAATCGTCGAGCTCGGTACCGACGGCGCGCTTCACGTAGTTGCGCGCCGCATCATAAAAGGGCTGGACGCGGGACGGTGTCATCGGGTGATAATGAGTCACTATGGGGAGCCGCGTCTACCTCGGACGGACTGCCTCCACGCGCAGCGAGCGCATCGTCTACGCGTGCCCGTGCGGGGAGCGCTTCGCCGCCGAGGTGTGGCGCGGCGTCGATGCCCGCGACGAGGGCGAGGCCAAGCGACTGATCGACGGCACGCTCAACCGCGTCGTGTGCAGCTCGTGCGCTGCGCGCGCCGACGTTCAGGCGCCGGTCGTATTTCACGACGGCGCCCACGAGCGGCTGGTGCTGGTGTTGCCCGACGGGCTGCGCCACCGCGAGCTCGCCGAGCGCGCGGCGCTGTTCACGCAGCTCGCCGAGGATGGCGTGGCGCCGCCGGCGTACGTTCTGGCGCCCGAGGTGGTGTTCGGCGCCGCCGGGCTGCGCGCGCTGCTCGCGCCGCCGCCGTCGGTGGGCGCGTTCGATCCGACGACCTCGGAGCCGAACGCGGCGGCGCGCACCGGCGACACCGCGCCGCTGGCGCTCGTCGTCGAGGAGAAGGAGCGGCCGGCGCTGTCGCTGCTGCCGTCGCTCAAGGACGACGAGACGCCGCTGCCGCAGCCGGCGTGGGGCGCGACGCAGGTCGATCGGCGCGTGCCCGAGTCGGCGGCGGCGGCAGCGCGCGCCACGGACGAGACGACGCGGCCGTCGGTGACGGTGCCCGATCCGCGCTCGGCGGTGACCGAGCGCTGGATCGCGGGGCGCGAAGGGCCGTCCGCGTTCCTCGTCGAGGATTCGGTGCTCCTGTGCGCGGCGCTGCCGCCGGCGTCGCTGGAGGCGTTCCTCTCGGGCCACGTCGAATTGCGCGTGCAGCTGCATCGGCTGCCGTCGTATCCGCTCCTGGCGCTGACGCTGCTGGCGCTCGATCCGCCGGACGGGCCGTCACGGCCGCGGCCCGAGGAGGCGCGCGTCCTGTCGCTGGCGCTCGACATCGCGCGCGCGGCGCATCGCGTGGTCCTCGAGGCGCTCGGGCGAAAATGCGCGCTCAAGCTCGAGCTCTACGACTCGCAGTATCTGCCGGTGGTGGCGCATCCGGTGACGGGCGCGCTCGAGGAGAACGTGCGCCGCCTCGTCGCCGAGGCCAAGGACGCGCTCGAGCGGCTGGCGCCGTCGACGCGCAGCTTCGATCGCGCGCGCACGCAGTTCCTCTCGCCCGGCTACGATCGCCTCGGGCGCACGCCCATCGATCTGCCGGCCGAGGACGATCCGATCGATCGTCCGGGCCTGGTGCGCGCCGCGCTGTCGACGGTGGCGCGCTGGAGCGAGCCCAACGCCGAGGCCTACCTCATGGAGATCCGCTCGCTGCCGCTCGTCGAGTGGCGCGGGCTGCGCGCGCG
>DASXOU010001058.1:0-2551 GCA_036494045.1 Polyangia bacterium
GGCGACCGCGTGCCGCTCGGCGGCGTCTCGGTAATCGTCGACGACGCGCCCAAAGTCATCACCGGCGACGACGGCAGCTTCGCGTTCGACGCGCTGCCCATCGGCAAGCACGTGCTGCATCTCCGTCATCCGCTCATCAACAACACCGACGCCAAGCTCGAGCTCGCCGAGCACAAGAAGCTCCAGCTCACCCTCTACGCCGAGGCCAAGGCGCGCTATCGCTCGGTGGTGCGCGCGCAAAAAGCCGTCGTCGAGACGGTGGAGATGACCCTCGACGCCTCCGAGCTCAAGCGCATCCCCGGCACGCAAGGCGATACGCTCAAAGCCGTGCAGAACCTCCCGGGCGTGGCGCGCGCGCCGTTCGGCGGCGGGCAGATCATCGTGTGGGGCTCGTCGCCGCAAGACACGCGCACCTACGTCGACGGCGTCTACATCCCCACGCTCTATCACTTCGGCGGCCTGCGCTCGACGGTGAACAGCGAGATCGTCAGCGATCTGTCGTTTTTGCCCGGCGGCTACGGCGTCGATCACGGCCGCGGCCTCGGCGGCGTCATCGAGGTCGAGACGCGCAATCCGCGCTCCGACGGCTATCACGGCTTCGTGCAGCTCGATCTCATCGACGGCTCGCTCATGCTCGAAGGGCCGATCACCAAGAACCTCTCGTTCGAGATCGGCGCGCGCCGCTCGTGGATCGACGCCTTTTTGCCCATCTTCACCACCAGCAACTTCCAGCTCTCGCCGATCTACTACGACTATCAGGCCAAGCTGCACTGGCGCGCCTCGCCGCGCGACGACGTCGACACCTTCGTCTTCGGCAGCGACGACGCGATCAAGGTGATCGCCAAGGGCTCCTCCGATCCGACGCTGCAGGCGGAGTTCAACTCGCACACCTATTATCACCGCATCCTGTCGCGCTGGATCCATCGCTTCGCCTCGCGCGCGACGCTGACGGTGACGCCGTCGATTGGCTACGACGTGCCCTTCGAGTTCAACGCGCAGTTCGGCAACACCGTCGTCTCCGTCGGCACCGGCACGCTCGAGTACAACCTGCGCGCCGCCTTGCGCATGCCGATCTACAAGCAGCTCCGCTTCGACGCCGGCGTCGATCTCGAGGGCAACCGCTGGTCGCTCAACCTCGACGCTCCGCAACACGGCATCCCACGAGAGGGCGACTCGGGCGGCCCCGGCGGTGGGTTCGTCTACGACAAGCTCGACCTCGATCAGATCACGGTCGCGCCCTTCGTCGCGCTCAACTTCACGCCGTTCAAGGGCCTCTTGATCGTCCCGCAGCTGCGCGTCGACCTGTACGACTTCCGCGGCTACCAGAGCTCGCCCAACGCGTTCGATCACTTCTACGCGATGATCGAGCCGCGGCTGTCGGCGCGCTACCAAATCAACAAGTGGGCCGCGGTCAAGATCGCCGCCGGCGCCTATCATCAGCCGCCCGATCCGACGGCGTTCTTGCGGTCGGCCGGCAATCCGTCGCTGATCCCGCAATCGGGTTGGCACTACGTCGCCGGCGCCGAGTTCGATCCGACCTCGTCGCTGCACATCTCGGCCGAAGGCTTCTACAAGGATCTGCGCAACCTCGTCGTGCGCGGCGCCAATCCCGGCGATCCGCCGCTCACCAACGAGGGCATCGGGCGCGTCTACGGCGGCGAGCTCCTGGTGCGGCAGGAGCTGTTCAAAGGATTCTTCGGCTGGGTCGCGTATACCGTGTCGCGCTCGGAGCGAAAGGATCATCCCGACGATCCGTGGCACGTCTTTCAATACGACCAGACGCATATTCTGACGATTATCGGCAGCTACAAATTCGGACGCGGATATCAGATTGGTATTCGTTTTCGGTACGTGACGGGAAATCCATATACGCCGGTCATCGGCTCCTATTACAACGTCAATCAAGACTCCTATACGCGGATCGATGGACCGCTCTATTCGGGGCGCCTCGGCGCATTCAGTCAGCTCGACGTGCGTTTCGACAAGAAGTGGACGTTTCACCGCTGGGCGCTCTCGATGTACGCCGATATCCAGAATGTCTATAGCGCCTCGAATCCCGAGGGATATGCATATAGCTACGATTATTCGCAGCGCTCGACCGTGAGCGGTTTACCGTTCTTGCCGGTGCTCGGCATCCGAGGCGATTTCTGATGCGCCGCCTGCTCGCCGCCGCATCGATCGTGCTCGTGCTCGCGCTGGCCGCCGGCGGCTGCACGCGCGACTTCGATCCGTCGGCGCTGGTGAACAAGCTGCGCCTGCTCAACGTCACGGCCGTGCCGCCCAACATTCCGTTCGGCGCGACCACGACGCTGACCGCGACCGCGTTCGCGCCGGCGGCGACGCCGACGATCACGTGGGACGCGTGCCTCCTCGGGCCCGATCCCGGCTCGGGCTCGTCGATCAACCAGGACTGCGTCGATCTGCCCGAGGGCGATCCGGCGCTCGTGCCCTACGGCGCCGGCGACACGGTGACGGCGACGATGCCGATGCTCGATGCGTCCATGATCGGGCTGCCCGACGAGACCAACGGCGTCTATTTGCCGGTGCGCCT
>DASXOU010001059.1:0-3484 GCA_036494045.1 Polyangia bacterium
CGTCGGCGTTGCGCACGAGCGCGTCGCGAGCGCCGAGCGCGTGGCGACCGATCGGATTGTCGACGAGCGCGCCGTCGGAGCCGTACATCGTGAGCGTCCAGAACGCATTGGCCGGCGGCTCTTGTCCCTTGGCGAAGTGCACGACGTAGCGGGTGCCGCCGCTCAGCGGCGCGCCGCCGGCGTCGAGCTGCGCCGAGGGCGAGACGGCGTCGCCGGGCAGATCGGCGCCGAGCCCGGCCATCGCGACCGTCGCGCGCGGCAGATAGCGCGTGCCCCAATCGCCGACGTCGGTGGCGACGCGCCAGCCGTTGGCGTTGCGCCCGATGCCGGCCAGCTGGTTGTGCATGCGCTCGCGCGCGCGCGCCGCGGCGCCGTCGATCGCGAGCGTCGCATCCGGCGACGGCGCGAACTGTCCGGGGACGAGGCCGATCTTGGCGAAGCGCAAGAGCGCCTCGGCGTCCCGCGGCGGCGGCGGCTGGGCGGCGAGCAGCGCGGCGGCGCGCGTGAAGAACGCTTTTTCGTCGAGCGCGGCCACGATCTGCGTCGGCGGCGGGGTCTTGTCGACGCGCGTCGCGACGGCGCCCCCCTGTGCCGGCGTCGCGGCCCGCGCGAACGCCGACAGCGGCGTCAGCGTGAACTTTTGCGTGAGCGCGAGCGCCTGCGGCAGATCGCTCTTGCCGTCGAGCTCGGTGCGCCCGCGGATCCAGACGCGGTTGGTCGGCGCGTCGATGCGCGTGACGTTGGGCGGCAGCGCGCCCGACCAGCCCGGCCCGACGATGGCGAAGTCGTGCGCCTGCGTGCCGGTGGTGCGCTTGCCGGGCGAGGCGAACACGTTGCTGTACCCGTCGAGCATCGGCAGCAAGTAATAGCGGCCGTGGGTGTCGGGCACGTGCAGGACGATCGGTTCCTTGGTCAGATCGAGGAAGGCGCTGGTGTCGATGGTGTCGACGCTCGGCAGCGCCCCGTCCATGGGCCGCACGAATTGGTTCGGCGGCGCACCACGCGCGGTTTCGTCGACGAGCACGAGCGGATAGGCGTAGACGTACGCCTCCTCTGCGATGGCGCGCAGCTCGTCGTCGCGGCTGGTCTCGACCGCGCGCGCGGGCAGACAGCGCGCCGGAATGATCAGCGCCGCCAGCGCACAGCCGAGCCACAGCCCCAAGGATTTGCCGGGTCGCATCCGTCGTAATGCTAGGCCGCCGGCGCGCGCGTGCATCAGATCATTCGCGTACGCAGATCGCGGATGGTGTCGTCGAGCGTCTCGCCCGGATCGCGCGCGGCGAACCCGAGCTCGCGCTCGGCCTTTTGCGAGTCGCACCACCAATAGACCTGCGCCATCTCGACGGAGATGCGCTCGACCGGCGGCTCCTTGTCGAGCGCTTTGTACGCCTGCTCGAGGAGCGAGGCGGCGCGCCGTTGCAGCGCGTTCGGCAGCTTGAGCCGCGGCGCGCGCACCTTCGACGCGCGCTCGAGGCGCCCGAAGTATTCGGCCACGGTCCAGTTTGGCCCGCCGAGGAGGTAGCGCTCGCCGGCGCGGCCGTGCTCGAGCGCGGCGACCGTCGCCTTGGCGGCGTCGCGCGCGTCGACGAAGCTGACGCCGCCGTCGGGCACGACGGGGATCTCGCGCTTCAAGAAGCGGCGCACGTCGCCCGTCGACGAGCTGCGATCGTCACCGGGGCCGAGCAGCAGGCTCGGGTTGACGATGACCACCTCGAGCCCGAGCGTGGCGCCGAGATCGCCGAGCCGAGCGGAGCGAGGCGAGTCGGCACCGGCGAGGCTGTGCCGAGCCGGTTGCGCGCAATAGTCGAGCGCCAGCTTCTCCTGGTAGATCTTGGACAAGTAGTACGGCCAGCCGCCGACGATCTCGGTCGGGTAGGGCGCGCGCTCGTCGAGGATCACCGGCTCCTTCGACACGGCGATGGTGCCCGACGTCGACGCCAGGACCACGCGACGCACGCCCGCGGCTTTGGCCGCTTCGAAGACGCGGCGCGTGCCGTCGATGTGCACGCGCATCATGCGCTGGCCGTCGTCGGGATCGCGCGACACGAAGCCGGCGAGATGGAACAGCGCCGAGACCCCGTCGAAGGCGCGCGCCAACGGCTCGGCGCCGTCGAGATCGCGCGACACGTCGCCGACCGCGATCTCGACGCCGCGCGCGGCGAGCGCGCTCATGGTCGCCGATTTTCCGCGCGCCAAGACGCGCACGCGATATCCGGCTTCGAGCAGCTCGTCGACGACCCAGCGCCCGAGAAATCCCGAGCCGCCGGTGACGAGCACGGTCTGACGATCTTTTTTCCGCGAGTCGCTCGCGCGCGGGCTCACGACTCGCTCTCCGGCGTCATCACGCTCTCGGCCGTCAGCTTGCCGGGCGTCGACGGTGCCGCCGGCCCGCGATTGATGCTGCCCGCCGGCGCGAGCTTGCGCACCGCCAGCTCGACGAGCCGCGACGCCTCGCGATACGAATCGGCCTTGGGCACGCCCTCGGTCGCACGCTTGAGCTCGGCGTACGAGATGAGCGGTCCGATGCGCGCCGCCACGTTGGGCTTGCCGCGCTTGGGCAGAAAGCTGCCCTTGGGCATCGCGTCGTGGGTGCCGTCGAGATACATGGGCAGGACGTCGACCTTGTTGGCGAGCGCGAGATAACCGATCGACGGCTTGAAGTCGACCATCACGCCCGTCGTCGAGCGCGTGCCTTCGGGGAAGATCAAAAGAATATATCCCTGCTTGATCACTTCGGAGGCCAGCCGCAGCGACTCGCGCAACGATCCGTGGCGATCCATCGGCACCAGGTTCGTGAAGTTCTCGAAGTACGCGCGCTTGATCGGATCCTCGAAGAAGTAGTCCTTGGCCGCCAAAGCCACGAGGCGCTCGCCCCAATCGCCGAGCGCGTGCTTCACGAGGCCCATGTCGAGGTGGCTCGCGTGATTCGCCGCGACCAGGAATCCCGAGTTCGCCGGCACGTGCGCGCGCCCGGTCACCTCGGTCTCGAGCACGCGCTCGTACAAGGCGCGCTGCCCCATCGTCAAGAGCTTGCTGCCGATGCTCGCCACCACGGCCGGCACCTTGATCTCGTCGGCCTCGCCGGCGCCGTCGTCCTTCTTGATCGCCTTTTTCTTCTTGTCGCTCACGCCCCACGTATGAATGAGGCGCGCCAGATCATCGACGGTCGCGATCCCCGTCAAATCGGCGTTGCCCGCGTCGGGCACGGCGACGCCGGCCGCCTCGAGCGCCACGCCGAGCTCGGTGTACATGAGCGAGTCGAACCCGAGCTCCTCCATGCGCGCCGCGCCGTACACCTTGTCGCGCGCCCGGTTGGCGACGGTGGCGACGAGCGCGTGGATCCAATCGTCGCCCGTCGTCGCCGCCGCGCGCGTCTCCTCGGCGCGCTTCTTCAGCCGCTCGAGCTTCTGCATCTCTTCCACGACCAGCTTGCGCTTGACCTTGCGCGTCGCCGTCTTCGGCAATTCGATATCGGTGAAATGCG
>DASXOU010001060.1:0-7379 GCA_036494045.1 Polyangia bacterium
CCTCCGAGATGTTGCCGTGGTGCTCGGCGAGCAGCGCCACGAGCTCGTCGCGGCGCGCCTGCTGCTCGGGCGTCAGCTCGCGCGGCGGCGTGGCCGACGACGACGGCGGCGACGTCGCGCGGCCCGCGCGCACCGGCGCCGCCAGGTGCTCGAGCTCGATCCGCACCGGCGACAACGCCAGCGCCGCGCTCAGGCAGTGCTCGAGCTCGCGAATGTTCGACGGCCAGCCGTAGCGCAGAAG
Source organism: Polyangia bacterium (assembly GCA_036494045.1). Lineage (GTDB taxonomy): Bacteria > Myxococcota_A > Polyangia > Palsa-1104 > Palsa-1104 > JAQBQH01. The sequence goes on from DASXOU010001060.1 coordinate 242, forward strand.
CGCGCGCGCCGCCTCGACGCTGATCGTCGGCGTCTCGCCCGTCCGCGCGTGGCGCTCGAGCAGCGACGCCAGGAGGATGCCGAGATCGTCGATGCGCTCGCGCAACGGCGGCAGGCGCACGCGGAAGCCGGCGATGCGCGCCAAAAGGTCGCTGCGAAATTGTCCCGCGGCGCTCATCGCCTCGAGGTCGCGATGGGTCGCCGTCACCACGCGCAGATCGACCGGCGTCGGCCGCGTCGCGCCGACCGAGAGCACCTCTTTTTCCTGCAGCACGCGCAACAGCACCGCTTGCGCGCGCGGCGGCAGATCGCCGATCTCGTCGAGAAAGAGCGTGCCTCCGTCCGAGGTGCGCACCAGGCCCACGCGATCTTCGGTGGCGCCGGTGAAGGCGCCGCGACGCGCGCCGAAGAGCTCGGCCTCGAGCAGGCTGTCGGCCAGCGCCGCGCAGTTGACGCCGACGAACGGGCCCGGCCGTTGCGACAGCGCGTGCACCGCGCGCGCCACCAGCTCCTTGCCGGTTCCGGTCGCGCCCAACACCAGGACGGGAACCGTCCCGCGCGCGACCTCGCCGAGCGAGCGCAGCTGCGCCGCCAGCGGCTCGTGAAACGTGGTCAGCCCGCGCTCTGGCGGCGGCAGCTCGGCGCAGTCGACGTCGAGCGGCTCCGCCTGCGCGCGCGGCCGCGCCCGTCGAAAACGAAAGAACGTGCGCCCGATCTCGACGACGTCGCCGTCGCGCAGACAATGGCGCTCGACGCGATGCTCGTTGACGATCACGCCGTTCTTCGAGCCGGCGTCGACGAGGACGAGGTCGTCGCCTTCGCGGCGCAGGTGCGCGTGCACCGTCGAGACGCGGTTGTCGGGGATCTTGATCTGCAGCTTGCCGTCGGCGCGGCGCGACTGCCGCTGCGCGCCGCGGCCGAGCTCGACCTCGTCGATGCCGCCGAGCCGATGGCGCGTCGAGGCCGCGAGCGGGCGATCGCACTCGACGATGAGGAGGAGCTCGTCGGCGACGCTGGCGGTGGAATCGTGGCGTAGCTCGTCGAGCGAAACGGCGCTGAGGGTCGAGTCGTTGATGCGACGACGGTAGTTCACGAGCCTTCGCTCGCGCAAGCCCAGCGGGTCAGTCGGCTTCGCCGCCCGACGCCGGATGGCGCACCAGGCACCCCGATCCTTGTTGCACGAGGAGCCCGCGCCGCTTGAGCGACTGGAACGCGCGCGTCACCGTCTCGCGGCAGGCGCCGACGTGCGCTGCCAGCTCGACGTGCGTCGGACACCTGCGCAGAAGCACGCCGTCGCGCCGCTCTTCGCCGTCGACGCCGCCGAGCCGCACCAGCGTGCGCAAGAGGCGCTCCTCGACCGAGAGCAGGCCCAGCCACGCCGCCGATTCGCAGGCGACGCCGAGCCGCCGCGTCACCTGCAGCGCGAACTCGTACGCCACGCGCGGATGCGTGCGCAGGAACGAGGCGAACGATTCGGCAGGCACCGACACCACCGTCGCCTCGTTCATCGCCACGATGGTCGCGCGCCGCGTGGATGCGCGCGTGAGCGCCTCCTCGCCGAAGAAGTCGCCGGCCTCGATCTCGCCGACGACGAGCTCACGCCCGTTCTCGGTGATGATGCGCGGCCGCACCCGCCCGAACGCGAGCAGCGACACCGCCGTCGGCGCGTCGGCCTGATCGGCGATGGTCTCGCCGGCGTCGTAGCGCAGCACCTGCGCCGATCGTCCGAGCTCGATCAGCTCCGCGCCGCTGCACTCGCGCAGGATCCGGATCTGAAACAGCAGCCGCCGGATTCGAGCGTACTGCCCCAAGTCGGTGGTCGTACATGATTCCATTGGGTCACCCCGTCAACGGTCGGCCGCTACTGCACGGGCCGCGCCGATCGCGAGGCGCGCCAACGCCGCGAAGCACCGTCGACGAAGGGTGTCCCAGCCTGTCCCAGGGACAGTCTCCTGGGACGGCTGGGACTCGGGATCAGACGCGTATCATTCGCAGACGAAGCAGGACCAGCCGCCGTCGAGGCCACAGCAGTGCGGGGCCTTGCCGCCGGCGCAGTGCGGCTTGTACGCCGGGTTGCACGTGTTGAGGACGAGCTGCGTGCTCACGATCTCGCCCGAGCGCGCGTCGACCACCGACGAAGCTTCGCCTTCCGGTCCGACGAACGAGACTTCCCACGCGCTGCGCGCGGCGCCGTTGTCGCCCGCGAGCTCGATCGCCTTGGCCTGCTCCTCGTGAAACTTCACGGTCGCGCTGTCACCGTAGACGGCCTCGGCGGCCGAGATCGCCTGTTGCGACGTGAGCGACGCCGTCGCGGCCGCGGTGGGCTCGCCGGCGCCGCCGCAACCGGTAACGAGCGCGAACGCGCCGATCATGGTGCCGACCGCAAACAACTTACGAATGTTCATGACTGCCTCCATCGGGAACGGCCGCGTTGGTGCGACCTCCCCGATAGACGCGCGCCCGGCGGAATATTCCCGCGCGGCGACTATTGTGCGACGAGGATCACGTCGGCGTTGACCGCTTGCGCGCCGCGCGTGAGCTGAAGATGCGCGGTGCTGCCGACCGGATGCTGAAACAGCACGACCGAGACCGCCATCGGCGTCAGCATGACGACGCTCGCGCCGTCGATCGACGAGATCAGATCGCCCGCTAGCACGCCTGCGCGATCGGCCGGCCCGCGCGGCGTGATCGCCATGAAACGCGCCGGCATCGGCCCCGGTTGGATCTGCGCGCCGATCGATGCGAACGGCAGATCCTGATTGATCTTCACGACCGGCACGTCGCACTTGGCGTCTTGCCCGGCCGCGACGGTGAGCTCGCAGCGCCCGTTCGAGTACGACGGCCCGGTGCCCATGCACTGCACCGCGATGGCGCCGGCGGGCGCGTCGTCGATCTCGAAGGCGCCGCTCTCGTCGCTGAAGCCGGGGTTGCCGCCCACCCACATCGGCATCGCCGGCGTGGTGCGCAGGCCGGGCGTGCACTGCAGCCCCGCGACCGGCGCGCCGCTCGACCACTCGACGACCCGTCCGTGGATCGTCGCGGTGCCGCGGCTCTTGAGCGTCACGCTGGCGTTCTGCCCGGCGCTGACCTCGACCATCTGCGCGTCGGTGTCGGCGCCGACGGCGGCGACCTGATAGGTCCCGGGATTGAGCCCGCGAAATTGAAACCCACTGCCCTCGACGGTGGCGAACACCAGCGGCTGAAACGATCCCGGCAGTTGGCGCGACGCCTGCACCGCGGGCGGCGACGAGAAGCCGACCAGCGTGCCGTCGATTCCGCCGGCGCGCTGCAGCGTGATCACCACGCCCTTCTGCCCGGCGGCGATGCCGCGCACGATCGCTTCCGAGCCGTCGCCGCCGCGCGCCTGCAAGACGAAGCTGCCGGCGTCGAGATCGTCGATGGCGAAGCTGCCGTTCGCCGCCGACGTGGCGCTCGGATGATCGACCCAGCCGTTGAAGACGTTGGGATCGTCGCCGTCGCTGCGGAAGGCATCGACGTGGACGTCGCTCACCGGCAGCCCGCCGCCGTCGACGGTCGAGCCGGTGATGGCGAGGTGATCGCGCTGCACGACGATGCGCACGCCGGTCACCTCGGTGGCGCCGTCCTTGACGTTCACGTCGACTTCGCCGTCGGTGATGCGCACCTTCTCGAAGTTGCGCGCGTTGGTGCGGACCGAGGGATGATAGTCGCCGCCGCCCTTGAGCAGGCGCACGCGGAAGCTGCCGTCGGGCGCGCTGACGTCGTCGCCGGAGTCCTGCAGCTTGGGCGCGTCGAACACGACGTTGACGCCGCCCACCGGCTTGCCGCCGCTCTCGACCACGACGCCGGAGATGGCGGCCGCGTATTTGACGTCGATGTCGACGCCGGTGCGATGCTCGCCGCGGCCGAGCGTGACCGCGGCGGCGTCGCCGAACGCGCCCAGCGCCTGGCTGTCGGCGTAACAGGGATACTTGTCGGGCGGCAGGCCGCGCACGATGTAGGCGCCGTCGCCGTCGGCGATGACCGATTCGGTGCGGCCGCAGGAGACGCGCGCGCCGGCCAGCGGCTTGCCTTGCGAGGTCACGTGGCCGGCGATCGATCCCATGTCGCCGACGAGCACGCGCACGCCGGTCACGCTCGGGCGATCGATCGTGATCGTCTTGGGCTCGCGCACTTCGTAGTCGCGCACGAAGATGGCGGTGCGTCCGCGCGCGACCGGATCGAGGATGAAGCTGCCGTCGGCTTGCGTGACCGCGTCGATGGCGCTCAGCCTCCCCGGCGCGCCCAGGGAGACGGTGGCGCCGACGATCGGATCGCGCCCGTCGGTGACGACGCCGCTCAGCCGCGCCGCCGGACGCAGGCGCAAGAGGACCTCGCCGCTCGAGCGGCCGGCTTCGACGTTGATGTCGATCGCCTCGGTCGTCGTCAGCCCCTCGGCGAACGCGGTCAGCCGCTGCCGTCCGGGCGCGAGCGCGGCGATGGTGAACTTGCCCTGCCCGTCGCTGGTGGCGGCGCCGGGCGCGGCGAAGCGTTGGAACATGTTGTGATCGATCGCTTGCACGCGCACGCTGGCGCCGGCGACCGGCGCGTTGGTGTCGCTGCGCACCACGCGTCCGACGATGGTCGCTTCCGGCGTCAGCGCGAAGTCGCGCTGCATGCGGCGCCCCTTGAACTCGACGCGCTCGTAGATGCCGCCGTAGCCGGGCGCGCTCGCGGTCACGAACTCCTGGCGCGTGCTCAGACAGATCGAATAGGCGCCGGCCGCATCGGCGCTCACGCAGGCGCTCGCGCGCGGCGGTGCCAGGCACACCTCGGCCGCGGCGATCGGTCCGCCCGACGAATCGTTCACGTGGCCGAACAGCGACGAGTCGCAGCCGGTCAGGCGCAGCTCGATCTTGTCGGTCACGACGGTCGGATTGCGCGCGTCGAGCTCGAGGATCGCAGGACCGCGGCCCTCCGCCGTGGCGGCGACGCTGAGCTTCGCCGGCGGCTGGGTGCCGAAGTCGAAGCGCCCGTCGGCGGCGGTGCGCCGCTTCATCTTGGGCATGAGGCCGGCGTCGGTGAGATCGCTGGCCAGCTCGACGGTGGCGTTGGCCACCGGCTCGCCGCCGAAGGTCACGCGCCCGGCGACGCGGCGAATCGGCGCGCCGCGCTGGCCGAACCAGAACGGCACCGCCACGCCGGCCACGGTCGGAGTCGCGCTCGCGCTGCCGATTCCGCCGGCGACGCGCCACGCGGTCCCCGGCGCCGCGCGTGTGACCTCGTCCGCGGAGCGGCGCCACCAGCGTAACGCGACGGCGATCGCCAGCACCACGACGACCGCGATCGCCGCTTTCGCCCCCGTTTTCATGGATCGACTATGACTCATTGTCGCGGTGCCTGCTCGTGCTATTGGAGCTGCATGGCCGATCAGCCGGAGCGGAACGAGCGCGCGATCGCGCTCACCATCACGGAGACCGGAAGCTACGACATGCCCGTCGCCGGCGAGCGCGCGCTCGACCTGACGACGGTGGCCGTGGAGCATTACGCGATCGTCGTCGAGCATGCGCGCGGCGGCATGGGCCGCGTGATGCGCGCCGAAGATCGGCGCCTCGGCCGCACCGTCGCCATCAAGGAGCTCTTGCGCGACGACCCGCGGACCGAGCAGCTCTTCTTGCGCGAAGCGCGCGTGACGGCGCGCCTGCAGCATCCCGCCATCGTCCCCATCTACGAAGCCGGCCGCTGGCCCGACGGACGCCCGTTCTACGCGATGCGCCTCATCGACGGCCGTCCGCTCAAGGCGCTCATCGCCGAGCGCCCCACGCTCGAGGAGCGGCTGGCGCTTCTGCCCAACGTCATCGCCGTCGCCGAAGCCATCGCCTACGCGCATCAGCGACGGGTGATCCATCGCGATCTCAAGCCCAACAACGTGGTCGTCGGCAACTTCGGCGAGACCATGGTCGTCGACTGGGGCCTGGCCAAGGAGCTCGACGCCGCCGACGACGTCGCCGTCCCGGAGCTGGTCGGCACGCCCGCGTTCATGGCGCCCGAGCAGGCGCGGCGCCAGCCGGCCGACGAGCGCACCGACATCTATGGTATCGGCGCCATCCTTTATACCGTCGTCAGCGGCACGCATCCGCACACCGGCGGCACATCGGAGCAGCTGATCGAGCTCGCCGCCGCCGGGCCGCCGTCGATTCGTCGCGTCGCCGGCGTTCCCGCCGAGCTGGCGACGATCATCGACAAGGCGATGGCCGCTGCGCCGGCCGAGCGCTACCAGAACGCGAGCGAGCTGGTCCACGAGCTCAAGCGTTTCACCACGGGACAGCGCGTCGGCGCGCATCGTTACTCGTGGTGGGCGCTGGCCGGACGCTGGACCGCGCGCCATCGCACCGCGGTCTTGCTGTCGCTGGCGTTCGTCGCGCTGCTGCTCGTCGGCGCAGCGGTGTCGCTGCGGCGCATCGTCGTCGAGCGCGATCACACGCGCGCCAGCTACGAACGGCTCGTCCTCGAGCGTGCGCGGGCGGCGCTCGTCGAGGAGCCGGCGGCGACGCTGGCGTGGCTCAAGAATTATCCGGCGCACGCCGCCGACTGGACCGAGGCGCGCGAGCTGGCGCTGCGCGCCGTCGACGCCGCGCCCGCGCTCGACGTGATCCAGCAGCCGCGCAGCATTCAAGGGCCGCAGTGGTCGTTCTCCAAGGACGGAAAGCTGGTGGCTGCGATGGCCGCCGCCGACGAGGTCGGCGTCTGGGACGTGGCCAGCGGCGCGCTCGTGGCGCGGACCAAGATCAAAGAGCGCGGCGTGCTGTCCGCGACCTTCTCCGATTCGGACAAGGTGCTCCTGTGGGCCGCCTCGACACGCCTCGGCGTCTGGCCGATTCGCGAACCCGAGGTCAAGTGGATCGAGACCGGCGCCAGCGATGGGATCATGGGATTCTCCGGCGTGCTCGGCACCGACGGCGCCGTCGTCGTCAGCGGCTACGAGCTGGTGCAGGTGCCGCTCGACGGCAAGCCACCGCGGCGCCTCGGCGTTTGGAAGCAGCAGCTGAGCAGCTTCGAGATCGCGCCGAGCGGCCGCACGATCCTCGTCGGGCACGGCGGCATCTTGACGTTGCTGTCGCTACGCGGCGGGAAACCGGTGCGCGAGTGGACCGAGCCTTGCGAGGGCGCAGTCCACTTCA